>CAKQNH010000322.1 GCA_934255105.1 uncultured Pirellulaceae bacterium | reverse complement strand
CATCCAAGCCGCCTCGATTCTGGCTGCTACCGAAGAAGGGCTAGACGTGGCCGATGGCGCACTGGCCAGCCTGTCCGGCGGGACCTCGCAGGTCAACTTGAATACCTTGGTGGAAGCGCTGCGGTTTGGACCCCAGCAAAGCCAACTGGGCACCCAGGCGCTCAGCGAACTATCCAATTATTGGAAATCGGTTCGCGAATTCTACCTGCCGTTCGAAAGCGAAGCTCTGGCCGCCGACGGCGCTTTGTACGAGCATGAGATGCCCGGTGGACAGTACACCAACCTATACCATCAAGCACGCGCACTGGGGCTGGCCGATCGCTGGGCGGAAGTCTGCCGAGTCTACGCTGATGTGAATCAGATGTTCGGCGATATCGTCAAAGTGACTCCCACGTCCAAGGCGGTCGGCGACATGGCGCTGTTCATGGTAGCCGGCAATTTGTCAGCCGAGGATGTGTTGAAATCCGAACGCGACTTGTCCCCGCCGGCCTCGGTGATCGATCTGCTCAGCGGCATGATGGGCCAACCACCGGGTGGCTTTCCACCACAGGTTGTCAAAGCAGTGCTCCGCGACCGTCCACTAGTCGACGGTCGGCCGGGTGCTTCGCTGCCTGCGGCCGACCTGGAGGGAACACGCGCCAAGCTGACCAAGCTTCTCGAGCGAACCGCCACCGATCGCGAGTGCATCACGCACATCCTGTATCCCAAAGTCTATGAAGACTTCATCGAACATTTCAAGGCCTATGGCGATGTGAGCATGTTGCCGACTCCATTTTTCTTCTACGGTCCAGATTCGGCCGAAGAGGTTTCGGTCGACATCGAGGAGGGCAAGCGACTGATTATTCGCTTTTTGGCTACCGGCGAACCCAAGCCCGATGGCACGCGGACTGTGTTCTTTGAACTCAACGGTCAGCCGCGCGAGGTTGAAGTTATCGACAGGTCGCTCGATAGCCCACAATCGCAGACGATCAAAGCCGATCCCACCGATCCGACGCACGTGGCGGCCAATATGCCGGGGATGGTTATCGGAGTGGCTGTCAAACAGGGGGACCGCGTCAATGCGGGAGATAAATTGCTGGCCCTCGAAGCCATGAAGATGGAGACTACAATAAATGCTGAGCGCGAAGGGGAAGTCGTCCAATTGCTTATCAAGTCGGGTTCGCAGGTCGCCGCCGGTGATTTGCTGATGGTGATCAAGTAGCTTTAATCTTCAGCGAGCTTTTAGAAGGGTCTGCATGGCGCACCACATCGGTGACTACATAATGCGCGGCGAGTTGCGGAATACGCGGGCCAATGGCGTTTACGGCTGGCTGCAATTCACTCCCGACTCGGGTGTCCACATGGAGCTAACCGGCAACTTCCGTGGCCAACTAGCTCGCAAACATATTAAATTCTCCACGCCGCGATCCTGGCAGTCGGATCACAAGCGATTCGAGCCACTCCCCGACGAAATCCAGCGGCTGGTGGACCGACAAATTGGCGTCGTTGGCGACGTGCGCATCCGGCGCGTGCGCGTCCCCACCATCCCCTTGCCGGAATACTCGCAGCTAGATCCGGCCGGCCAACAGCGGTGCTCCGTCGAGAAGGACTGTCTGTATTTGGAGTGGTACAGCCAGAACGGTCGAGTGGTGGCCGAGATTGTCGATCCGGCTATCGAGTACTTGGACGAACAGCAGTCGGAGCGCGACGAACCGCCGGAGTTCGAACCCATGGGCGATGGTCTCGACAGCAGCATCGCGGAGACCTATCTCGACCTGGAGGGGAGAGCCATCGACGATGACGACCTTGAGGACGAGCTGGCCAGCCACGAGGGTGCCGACCTGGACGATGCCGACGAGGGAGACGACCCCTACGGCCTGTTCGCGCCCGACCTGGACCAAAGCGTGGCTGAAGCGCTCAAATCCCCCGACTCTCCACTGGGTGACGAATTTGACGGGTCGTATAACCAGGACGGCGGTGATGGCACACCGCGAAGCTGGGACGATGTAATTCCTGGGCTCGATCCGACTATCAAAGCCATGTACGAGCAGTGGGACGAAATCTTCGAAGGCAAGAAGGACGAACCCGTTTCGTATCTGTTCGATACCCCCTTGCGCTTGCCCCCGCCAGACCGCGTCAGCACCGACCGGGAAGCTCAGCCGCTGGTCGTGGCCATCCTAGCCAAACTGGCCTTGCTGAGTGTAGCCGTGGATGTGTGCGAGCACTTTACCCCATTGCAAACCTATCGCTTGTTGATGACTGAAATTCTGCCCACAGCCAAAGTGCATCCCAACTTGGCCGCCAGCCGCATGATCCAGCATTACTCCACCAGCGACCATTGCGACGCCTGCGAAGCAGAGTTCGAAGCAGAATACAACGCTCGACAGCCCAGCGACGACGATCTCTCCCTAGAGGACTTTGAGGATTTCGACGAAGATGATGACGACGAAGACGACGAACAATTTTGAGCATTGCCACCGCAAGCGTTTTTAGCGAAGACTCAGCAGATTATCTAGCTTATCTAGCGCAACCCGAAAGGCTGGAAACGCTTATCCACATGGTCTTAGCGGCGATAGCTGCGGCGGCAACTAGCTGCGGGTGGTTAACCCGCAGTTAGCATTGCAAAATCACGTTGCAGCCGCGATAGCGGCGACAGCAGACCGAACCGCTGTCACCGCTATCGCGGCTGGGATGCATTTTTCCAATCACGCCCCATGCTAACGCATGGGGATACATGCTGCCGCCACTGACGTGGCTAAAACCTATTGCTACCGACCGTGGGCGACTTCATACTCTGTGATCTTGCTCTCATTCTCCATCGTAAGTGCGATGTCGTCCAAGCCGTTGAGCAGGCAGTGCCGACGGAACGACTGCACTTCGAACTCGAGCTCCAGACCGTGCTGGTCGCTAATTGTGCAAGTCTCTAAATCGACCGTCATCTGGTAGGGAGCGTGTTGAACAGCGCGCGCAAACAAATCTTCAATAACCGATTCCGACAGCTTGATCGGCAGCACACCGTTCTTGAAACAGTTGTTAAAAAAAATATCGGCAAAGGAGGGTGCCAGGACTGCTCGGAAGCCGTAGTCCTCAAGTGCCCAGACTGCATGTTCGCGGCTGGACCCCGATCCAAAATTGCGACGTGTTAAGAGAATAGAAGCGCCCGCCGCGTCGGGTTGATTGAGTTCAAATTCGGGATTGTCGCTGCCGTCATCCAGGAAGCGCCAGTCGAAGAATAAGAACTGTCCGAATCCCGTGCGTTCGATCCGTTTTAGGAACTGCTTGGGGATGATTTGATCCGTGTCCACGTTGGCGCGATCCATGGTCGCCACAGTGCCGGTTAGTTTGGTAAAGGCTTGCATGATATCTCAGGTCGGTTGATTTGATGATTGTTGATGGGTGAGCTCGAACTGACTATGGCCGTTGGCCAAAGCGGCTTGCGTGGGTTTCAGTTCCTGGGGCGATGCCCCAGGCTATGATAAACATGGCCGTTGGCCAATGAGGCCAATGAGGCCAATGAGGCCAATGCTAACACGGTTAGCGGCCGGGCCTCTTACGACTTGTAATTCCATTGGCGGATGTCGTTGAAATGCCCTTCGATGGCTGCGGCAGCGGCCATAGCGGGCGAGACCAAGTGAGTTCGTCCCCCTTTACCTTGTCGCCCTTCAAAATTGCGATTGCTGGTCGACGCACAGCGATCACCGGGTTCCAGCCGATCTGGGTTCATTGCCAAACACATGCTGCAGCCTGCCTCGCGCCATTCAAACCCAGCTTCGGTAAAGATTTTGTCCAATCCCTCCGCTTCGGCTTGTCGCTTGACTTGACCGCTGCCCGGAACCACCATCGCGTTGACTTTGGAACTGACCCGATAGCCTTTGACAACTTTGGCGGCAGCGCGCAGATCCTCGATGCGGGCATTGGTGCAGGAGCCGATGAATACGCGATTGATGTCGATGTCGGTAATGAGCGTGCCCGCTTTCAAGCCCATGTATTCCAGCGACGCGGCAGTGGTTTTCTGTTCGGTTTCATCACCACAGTCGGCCGGGTTGGGGACGGCGATCGAAATCGATCCCACTTGACCAGGGTTCGTACCCCACGTGACTTGTGGTTCGATGTCGGCACCCTCGAACTTGCTCACCTTGTCGTAGTGTGCGCCGGGGTCTGAGGGTAGCAGTTTCCAGCGTTGGACGGCCGCGTCGAAATCTTGAGGTGCGAAAGGCCGACCCTTGAGATACTCAAAGGTCGTCTCATCGGGAGCGATCATGCCCGCCCGAGCGCCCGCTTCAATCGACATATTGCAGACCGTCATCCGCTCCTCCATCGACAAGTTCCGAATTGCCGAACCGGTGTACTCGAGGACATACCCCGTGCCCCCATGCGTACTGAGCTGGCCGATGAGGTACAGGATCATATCCTTGGCCGTGACGCCAGGTGCCAAGTCGCCACTGACCCGCAATTCATACGTTTTCGGCAGGTACTGCAGGAGCGTCTGCGTGGCTAAGACGTGCTCGACTTCGCTGGTTCCGATCCCAAAAGCCAGGGCCCCAAAAGCGCCGTGGGTGGCCGTATGGCTGTCGCCGCAGACGATGGTCATGCCCGGCTGCGTATAACCCAATTCGGGGCCGATAATGTGTACAATGCCTTGATTGACGTCGTTCAGGTCATACAGCTTGATCCCGAATTCCTGGCAATTATTGCGCAGCGTGTCGACTTGCTGTTTGGCGATCGGATCGGCGATCGGTAGTCTGCGATCCGTGGTGGGGACATTGTGATCGGGCGTGGCGATCGTATACTGCGGACGGCGAACCTTGCGACCCGCCAGGCGCAGCCCCTCAAAGGCTTGGGCGCTGGTGACTTCATGCACCAGATGCAAATCGATGTAGAGAATTGCCTGTTTAGTGGGTTCAGCCAATACGACGTGCTCATCCCAGATCTTCTGAAACATGGTTCGCGGGGAACCACCGTTGGTACTCATGCTTTTGCCCTGCATACCCCTCACTATAAGGAGCGTCATTAGGAAAACTCTGCTTTGGTGTCGATCAAGGGATCGGACACCACGAATTGGATGCTCAAAGATCGTTCCCAAGCGACAAACTGTCAAGCGCTGTCGCCAGTTTGACCGGACTCTTCCCTCCAAATCTCCGGTTCGTGAAGCCAATCAGGCGAACATTGGAGTTTTGCGGCGGGACACAGCGGACCTGTTGCCCATGGCTCAGCTACCTTTCATTCTACCGCGTTTATTGCTCGCTTTGTCATTGGCCTGCTGCGGCGGGTGCTGGCATAGCGGCTCCCCTGCGACTCGATTCCAAGTCGCCTCGTCGTCGATGGCACCCACGCTGCTAGGGCCGACACTTTTGGCACGTTGCTCCAATTGCGAATACGCCTTTCCTATCGCTGCTGAGACCTATCGCCCCAGGCTGCCGACACGCTGCCCCAACTGCGGCGGCCTATGCCAAATAGCTCCTGCCATTCACTCTGGGCAAACCGTCCTGATGGAGCCTGTGGCAGACTCCCGCGATGTGCGGCGCTGGGACCTGATCGCATTTCAAGAAGCGGCCAGCCACACGATTCAGGTGAAACGCGTGTGGGCCTTACCGGGCGAAGCGATCGAGTTGCGTCAGGGAGGAGCCTGGATCGATGGCTCCAGGCTGCGCAAGTCGCTGGCTGAGCTGCGACAGGTTGCAGTGCCCGTGTACGAATTGGACCGAGGTGGTGCGTGCCAGTGGCGGTATGCAGAGGGCAAGGGACGTGGGGAGCAGGCTGCTCTGGATGCCATTGAACGGCCTCACGCAAACCGTCCGCTAGCTACCGATGCAGTTAGCTCGGTGATGCACTTACGCGCGGGCCAGCCATACTACTTACAACACGTCCGTCCCGCCCCCGTCCATCCGCACGATGTGCCTGTGGAGCAGTGGCTACAGGCCGGCCCAGTTACCGACGTCTATTCGATGAATCAGGGACTTTCAACTGCACTCCACACCGTCACCGCTGGGCTTATCTCGCTGCAGTTGCAGCGTCCACTCGGCGGCCCGCTGCGCATCGACCTGCGAGCCGGAGAGCGGACGATAAGCGTAC
>CAKQNH010000321.1 GCA_934255105.1 uncultured Pirellulaceae bacterium | reverse complement strand
CGGTCGGACCGACCATCAGAATATTGGATTTTTCGATCTCGACATCCGAGCCGCTCCATTCGCTGGTCAAGCGTTTGTAATGGTTGTGCACCGCTACGGCCAAGACGCGTTTGGCCGAAGTCTGGCCGATGACGTATTGGTCCAGGTGGGTCACGATTTCTCGCGGCGAGGGGATCTCGTTGAACAGAGTGTTGCTCGGCCCACGGCGCTTCTGCTCTTGATCCAAGATGGACTGACAGAGCTCGATACATTCGCCGCAGATGTAAACATCTCCGGGCCCTTCGACCAGCGGTCCGACGTCTCGGTAGCTCTTGCGGCAGAACGAACAGAAGGCGTTCTTCTTATTCGCAGTGCCACTACCACCACGACGACCGGAAACCACGTCCTTACTTGAAGGCATACACACGACTCCTTTGCTCGATGTTGTTCGTTAAATTGGGTAGCCCGCATCGGAACTGGCCAGTTCTGGACTGAACCGTCGCTCGTCGGCCTGCCTACCCCTTTTACGAATTGGGCTATCACGTAATGTCGCTCGAGGATCCTCGCATGACCCAGTCCGCTGTGTCTATTTTGTGTCTATCTACTGTGTCTACATAGTCTATGTAAAACACGGTCTATGTAAAACACAACTCTGGAAAACACGGCACCGCAGGGGTGCACGGTCAACCAAAGTAGCGGGTGGGCATTCGAGTCCGGGCATCCGTGTCCTCGGGATCGAGCCTAAAGGAAAAATTTTAGTGTCAGTACTAACCAGTCTCCCAGACCGGTGCCAGCCGCTCTAACGCTATAGGTTATCAACCCTACTGCATAGTAGCACCCGTCCGCCGCTGCGTTATTCCCGTCCACCGTTGCTATAGTTCGGAGATCCTAGCCGCACACGTCAACTCGGGAATGCATTTATTCTAAGTTCCAGCCCAGTCGGTCGACGTTGGTAACAACTTTGCAGGTCGAATGGTATAGGCCAACTAAGCCTGCCACCGCTGCTAGCTGGAGCGACTGCGGAACCAAACTCATAGTATGCGTGTGGTCGGTCGAAATCCAGGGTTTATTTGCAGGTTTCTTAATGAAAGGTCGCAAATGCCACTACTTCGCAGCACGCGACGTCACTCTGCCAGTCGCAAGCGATGATTCTCTGAATCGCCTATCAGCAGCGATCCGCTTGGAAGCAGGCTCACTCCGTGCGGGCGTTTGAGCAGACGCTGGGTCAGGTTGTCGCCATCGCCATTGAAGCCCCCCTCCCCTTGTGGCGACCCCACCACGGTCGCGATGCGCCCGCTGCGCAAATCGATGCGACGGATGGCATGATTTTCGGTGTCGGCGATATAAGCCGCCATGCCGGGCTGGATGGCGATCCCCTTGGGGCCATTGAGCCGCGCCAAGCGAGCCTCGCCGTCGTCGCCGGAAAACCCCTTCTTCCCCGTCCCCGCCACGTGGTAGATCTTGCCATCGCGGCGGTCGATCTTCCACACGCTATTCCCCTCGCGCAACACAACCCACAGAAAATTGGTATCGACGGCCAGCGATCGCGGACCGGCCAGCGGTTGCTTGATAGCGGGCTGGCCATCGACGGGGACCGCTCGCTCTCCGGTACCGCAGATGGTTTCAATAACTCCACTGCGTAGGTCGACGTGCCGAATGCGGTGGTTGCCCAAATCGGCGATGTACAGATCTTGATCGTCGAGGGCGATGCTGTAGGCCTGATCGAATTGGGCATCGACGGCGCGATGTCGGTCACCTGAAAAGCCAGCCACGCCGGTCCCCGCGACCACGCTCCATCTGCCGGTAGCCGCGTCGATTTTCCCCACGCGATGATTGGCCGTGTCCGCCACATAGATATTCCCCTGGGCGTCGATCTGCACTTCATGAGGTTGATTGAGCGCGACGTTGGTCGGGTGTTCGCCTCCCTTACCCGACTGCCCAGCGGTGCCCGTGCCGCAAATCCGCTCTAGACGGTTGTAGCTGGAGTCGAGCCGATACAACACGTGCTGGTCGAAGGACGCAATGATCAAGCTGCCATCGGGCGCGGGTTGGACGCCAAACGGATTCGACAGCGACGTCTCCAGCGCCGGTGCCACATCGCGCGCTCGCGACGACTCGCCATTGCCCGCGATAGTACGCAGCCCACGATGGGGCGATTGAGCAAGAACGCTAGCGGTTAGACCAGACAGTAATAGCAGTGCGGCCATCCAACGAACAAGCATGTTAGTTCCTAACAACGAGCAGCGGCGGTGAAGATTGCAGAGAAGTAGCGATGCGCTGCTCGCATTGTAATCCATCGCTGGCATGTGGGGATGCGCAACGGCCATATTTCCGCCCCCCCAGAAGAAGCTCGCTGCGCCGCCTTGCCTAGCGAGGCGTCCCCAGCGATTCGCCACTCCTGTTTCCCGCCCCCTCAATCGACAACTGATCGGATCTTGGGGCTGCTGGATAACTATCAGGTCGGCTGGCAGCGTCCTTAGCACCGCAGCCCGCGCAAACAACGACCAACAATAGCCAGATTGATTTCATGCATTTCTCCCCGTCCGAGATTCTTTGAACATCACCAAATTGTGCGATTGGTAAATTGTGCGATTGGCAAATTTCTCCGAGCGATCAATTCTCCAGCGAGGCTACACGACCGTCCGCCATGCTGGACAGATAAAGAAATACGTTGTTGTCCATGGTGGGAGATATCCCGTGGATCGAACCGTCGGCCAAAGCGAAATTGATAACCTTGCCAGAATGAATGCTATTGAAGCGATTGTACGTGTGAGGTGTCGAGCCACCGATGCCCCAACCCGTTGGCAGAGGTCCATTGTTCCAAGTGAAAGACCATGTCCGCCCAGTGGGTTTTGCTGAGTTGGTCCACGATCCGGTTACTTCACCAAACAATAGTGTGTTGGACGTGCCATCGGAAATGTTGCCGAATTTGGTTTTGGAACGATTGTGAAAAACACCAATCCACTGCTGCCAACTGGTTTCAGTCTTCCCCATGCCCCCCGCGACTCCTAGATAATTGGTGCGACCCAGGCTGGGAGTTTCAGCGACACTAAAACCATTGACGGTGACGGTAGCCGTCGTCGCACCGTTGCCACCGTAGGTATGCAACCGCGATGCGTTGGCCACTGAGTTCCCATACGCATCATCCGATGGACAGAGCATGAAACTTAAGCGGAACTGCGCTGCGTCCCACAACGTATCCATGTCGCTAGGATCCCCATCGTCGTCGTTCCACCATGGGGCAAACCTCGCAGCACTGCTGGCCGGTAGCGAGGAGACGCGGCGATCGGGGTTCAACTCTCGCGACGAGGGATAAACATCATAGATGACCGACTGCTCGATATAGGGAAAGATGTACGGAAACAGCCCAATCCATTGGCGCCCCAAGGGGGCGTCTGCGGGCGCATCGGAAATGGTTACGGTGTGGCTGGATCCCAAATAGCCCGGAGGAAAACGCTTGTAGCTGCTTTCAAAATTGATCGCAGCCAAGGCCAACTGTTTCAGATGATTCGTGCACTGCATGCGACGGGCTGCCTCTCTGGCGGCTTGCACGGCGGGCAGCAACAGGCCCACCAAGATGCCAATGACCGCGATCACAACCAAGAGTTCCACTAGCGTGAAGCCAGGTCGTGAGCGCGACCTCGCCGCGCGAGTGCGCTTAGGACAATCAATAGCAATTTCTTTTTTGTAGACGAAATAGAAATTATTCATGGTGAAAAAAAATTGGAACTGAAGCAATATAAAACCCATGCCTCAAGGGTTCATGGCTTCGAATTGCTTAATATGTCAAAATTTTAATCGGTTGGGGACAACCGCGCTACAATTTAAACGGTTGGGGACAACCGCGCTACTTTGCGAGGGCTTCTACCAAATCAAGATAGCGTCGCTCCTTGCGAATCGGCTCCAAATCATCTTCGGCCTCGATGCGGTAGGCTTCGGTAAACCCCTTTTCAACGGCCAGTTCGAGTGCGGCTAGGCTTTGATCGACCCAAGTTTTGCTCTTGCCCGAGTCCTGCTGGGCGCGCGCGAGTTGGGCCAGCGCGCGAGCGCGATCCAAATGCAAATCGCCGTCTGACTCTTCTTGTTCGCCCAGCTTAGCGATCAACTCGGAGGCGGCGTCAGCATTTCCCACTCGCGCTTCGGAGAGCATTAGATTCCTAGAGCTCTTGCTATCGGGCGAGGTGTCGTAGAGTTCCTTGCGGAGCAACCGCGAGCGTTCGAACAGGCTGAGCGCTTCGTCAGCGTGGCCTTGCAGGTCGCGCAGGGTGGCGAGAAAATAACACGCATCCGCCAGCCCGCTTTTGTAGTACACCTTCTGCGGATCCGCCTCGACGACTTCTTGGTTCAGTTGCACCGCTTCGCGCAGCACGCTGTCGGCCTTGTCCCAGCGATCTCCCCAGATCAGACATTTGCCATATAGTTTTAGAGAGTCGGCCAAATCGCTTTTCAGAGACAACACTTTTGGTAGCATGTTGGCAAATTTTCTCTGCGACGCAATCGCCTTTTCATAGACCTCAATACATTGATCGGTATCACCGAGTCGTAAGGATACGTAAGCCAACCCCATTCCGGCACGGTCCACTTCCGCTTGATATCTATAAGACTTGGTCGCTTGTTTGGCCTGCGAGAGTTGATCGAAGCCGGGCTCCAGTTGGAACGTTTCGACGGCCTGGATGTGGGCGGCATAGCTTCCTGCGAACTGCTCTTGCGCCTGTCGGATATGTGATAGGCTAAGATAGGCGGTTGCCAAATTTTGTTTAACGGCTGCGAATTCTGTATAAGCCCCTCTCTGTTGAGCCAACTCTTCGGGCAAATGTTGATCGATAATTTCCTGATAAAGTGCTTCGGCCTGAGTCAGCAAGTCTATCGTTGCTTTACTGTTGTCCGTCAACTTCCTCGCCGTCCCAGCCTTTTTTAGCAGCGCTGATGCGAGATTCCCAATTGTCAGCCGGTTTCTACCCATCAACGCGATGCGTTGCTTTGCCAACTCGACCAGACTCGTGTATTCGCGATCTGCTTCTGCGAACCTACCTAGTTCTTCGAGCACATCGCCGATTCGATAGCGGATATCCATCCTGGTGGACATCGCTTCGCTCCGCAATCCACCCGTTAGTTCGATATCCAACTCGTCCCATTTTTTGGACAAGGCTTGGAGTACTTCTAAGCGAACTTCCGAAACACCCGGCAGCTTCTTTAGCTCTGTATCCACCTTTGTCAACACAAACTGCATGCTCTCAAGAGCCAGCAGAGCTTGTTTTTCGGCGAGGCGCGTCTGCTCTAATGCGAAATCTCGCCGCTCATTGGCAACTATTTTCGCCGCGTCGGCGATTTTAGCTGCCTCAATGGCACGTTGGGTTGCTTCATTGGCCGCGTCGCGTTGCTCCTTGACGTTATCCCGCTCATGGGCGATGACCGCAGCCTGCGCTGCAGTGGCCGACCAAGCCCAGGAGGAAATGAGGGCAACGGCCAGAATCAAACCTGCTGCTAATCCACTGGGAATGGCCACCGATGGATTGCGACGGCACCAACGCACCACTTTTTCCGAGCGACTGACGGGACGTGCTCGAATCGGTTCTCCATTGCAGAAACGTCGCAGGTCGTCGGCCAATTCGGTGCAGTCGGCGTAGCGTTTGGCGGGATCTTTTTGCAGTGTCTTGAGACAAATCGTTTCCAAGTCGGCCGGTATTGAGTTCGACAATTGTCGTAGCGGCACAGGATCATTATGGACTACTTGGCTGATCGTATCGATGGCGGAAGCCGACATGAACGGTGGCCGGCTCGTCAGGCAGGCATAGAGAATGGCCCCCAGCGAGTACTGATCGGTAGCCGGCGTGAGCGAATTGGTCTCTCCTCGGGCTTGCTCAGGCGACATATAGCTGGGCGTTCCCATGATGGTGCCCGTTCGCGTCTCCTGGTCATTGTCGACCAGTTGCTTGGCCAGTCCAAAGTCAGAGATCTTCGGTGTCCCTGCGCTCGAGACGAGTATGTTGGACGGTTTTAGGTCGCGATGCAAAATGCCTTTGTGATGCGCGACCTGCATGGCCCGCGCCAATGTCTCAACCAACTCGGCGGCTT
>CAKQNH010000320.1 GCA_934255105.1 uncultured Pirellulaceae bacterium | reverse complement strand
ACACAGGAGTCGCCCAAGCATCTGATCGGCGGAGCGATCAGCGACTATCGCATGCAAATTGCAAGCCAGATAATGTGCATGCCACATTTCAAACTGATCTAACGACAACTCTACTTGACGCTCGGCAGCGCAAACTTCCGCTCGGCAGCGCAAACTTCCCCTCGTCGATGACTTGCGCGAAAGCCAGCTCTGGCAGTGAAGCTGCCTTTAGATGGCGGAAGAGCAAACTTGGACTGCTGGGACTTGTCGTAGCTTTCGGCTGTAGCTGTGCAGCGGTAGCAGCCTAAACGGTCCAGAGTTGCTCTGCGGCAAAGTGCCCTCTATCATTCCATGGCGGCGGCACCCGCGGCCTGCTGCTTTGAATCACCGGTGGGCTGTCTGTAGCGTCGCGAAATCCAAACGCTGCAGGCGGCGTGGCGCAGGACATGCCTGGAGGTGCTTCCCAAGAAGTATTCCCCCAGGCGATTGTGCCCGGTATCGCCCACGACGACCAGATCCACCCCCTCTTTTTCCGCAGCTTCGATGATCGCATCGCCGACGTGATCGGCCACGGGTGTGTGAGAAGCTGTCTGAGGAAAACGTTCGGCAATGTGGCTGGCCATCCGATCGGCGGCCTCACTGACCGGCGCGATCTGCTCGGGGGTCAACGGGATCGACGAAGGTACAGGTCCGTCCTCGAGGAAGACGCGCGGACTCTGGGCAACGCTGACTACGCTCAACCGCGTGTCGCGCTCCAGCTTCAGATTCATCACTTCCTTGGCCGCTTCGCGCGAAGCGACCGATTTATCAAAGGCAAACAGAATCCGATCCAACAACTGCTTCTTTGCACGGCCTGGGCGAACTACGACCACGGAACATTCAGCCCGCGTCGCCACGGTGTCCGTCACGCTCCCCAATACCGCGCGCTGTGTGGCCGACAGCCCCTTGGCTCCAATTACGATCAAATCCACTTTCGACTCTTTGGCATGATCGATGATGCAGGGCACTACCGAGCCAGCTCCGTGAATGGTTAAAACCGATTGGCAATCTGCCTCCAACTTCTGCTTGACTCTCTCCAGAACTTTCTCGGCGTGCTGGCTCTCATGCTCAGTCCACTCGGAAGTCCAAGGCTCGTTCGTATGCTGCACCGGCGCACGCGAGACCTTCAGCACAATCACATCGACAGGATTACTCTGCGCGAGCGTGCGTACAAAGCTCACCGCCTCATTAGCCGCGTTTGAACCATCAACGGGCAATAAAATCTTCATTACACTCTCCTCCATAAGCGAAATTAAAATGCCGGCCTGCACGCACTCGTCCGCACGCTGCAACGAACACGCTTTAGCATCGGGCCATAAACTACTGTCATGAAGCATGGGTAGCCGAAGTCGCCAGACTTTGGATTATTCAACTGGCGTTTCAAGTCTGGCGACTTCGGCTACGACAGCAATTTTTCTCGCGATGCTTCGATGAGTTGCAAATTCGGTGCCGTAGACTTTTCCATTGCGACCGGCACGGCATCTGCTCTAACGAATCTTGAGCTAAGCAAGCCACAACAAGTTGTTGGGAGCAGCATTATCAACCGCATGACGTTAGACTGGGCTTCTAAAACCTCGTTATTGACAAGCGGATTAAACGGCAGGTGATAGCCTGGGATGCCAATCCCAGGTGTGGTAAACCGCTGACCAGCGAAAGCCCTGGAGGGGCGATAGGCGTGCTACCTGTCGTCGCTTTGCGACTTTTCGAGCCGATCTTTTCTCATTCCTAGGATTAGCATCCCAGGCTAGCACCTGCCACCGCCTCGCGGGTAAACCCGGATTATTCATGAGTGTTAAACAATTGGCGTCGACTCAATGAAATCGTTTAACGCCGAGCCGCAGCAGGCCGCAATGCTCAAAGCGAACTGATTAACAGGCGGAGCTCATATGCCTACCCGCTTTCGCGGCCTGCGGAGTCGACGGCACATGCAGCAGTCAAACCTCCCTGATGATACTGCGAGTTATGAATAATCCGGGTTAAAGCAGAACCAAGCACAGCAAGCTTCAGCGACCAGCAACTTGCATATACTGACATCGTTTACAGCTCCAAGCATTTATTATCTCGGAGCATTTTGAGGATACCCGATGAAACTGAAGTCTCTACTATGGCCCGTTCTACTTGTCGCTGCAGCCGGCGGTGGGTACTACTATTGGCTGCGCAGCCAGCCTGAACCGCTCCCCGAGGGAATCGCTGCCAGCAACGGCCGCATCGAAGCGGTCGAGATCGACTTGGCGGCCAAGATCGCGGGCCGTCTGGATGATGTGATGGCACGCGAGGGGGACTTCGTGACCGCCGGACAAGAAGTCGCTCGGATGAACACCGATGTGCTCGAAGCACAGCTCAAGCAAGCTCAAGCGGAGCTCGCCCGCGCGCACACCGCCATCGAAGCCGCTCAGAGCAGCGTTCGCCAACGCGAGAGCAACAAGGCAGCGGCAGAAGCCGTCGTGCGGCAGCGCGATGCCGAACTGGCGCTGGCGCGAAGCAATGCAGATCGCTCTGCAGCGCTGCTCAAGACCAATGCCGTCTCGCAAGAGGAAGCGGAGACCACCCGCGCTGAATTCTACAAAGCCGAGGCCGCAATAAGCGCCGCCCAAGCCGAAGTCGCCGCTAGCGATGCTGCCATCGCCAACGCAAAGTCGCAAGTCATTCAAGCAGAATCGAGCGTGGTGGTAGCCGAGGCGACCATCCAACGCTTCGAAGCGGACATCGCCGACGGCACGCTCAAGGCGCCTCGCGATGGTCGCGTGCAGTATCGCATCGCCGAGCCCGGCGAAGTTCTAGGGGGTGGCGGCAAGGTGCTGAACATGGTCGACCTGGGGGACGTCTACATGACTTTCTTTCTCCCCACCGAGCAAGCGGGCAGAGTGAAATTGAATACCGATGTGCGGATTATCTTGGACGCCGCGCCGCAATATGTCATACCCGCTAAAGCGACCTACGTGGCCGATGTGGCTCAGTTCACCCCCAAGACTGTCGAGACGGCTGATGAGCGGCAGAAGCTGATGTTTCGTATCAAGGCCCGCATCGACCCCGACCTGCTGAAAGAGTACGTCCGTAGCGTTAAGACGGGTTTGCCGGGAATGGCCTACGTGCGACTGAGCGAAGACGTCGACTGGCCCGCCAACCTCGAGGTCAAGTTGCCTCAATGAGTATGACGCAGACAACTGTCGCACAACTGAGCGGCGTCACCATGCGCTACGGTGACACAATCGCGCTCGACGCCATCGACCTCCTGCTACCCGCCGGTAAGATGGTTGGACTGATCGGCCCCGATGGCGTCGGCAAATCGACGCTGCTATCGCTAGTCGCCGGCGTCCGCCAAATTCAAACCGGCAACATCACGGTCTTCGGAGGCGATATCGCTCAAGCCGACCATCGCATGCGCATCGGCCCTCAGATCGCCTACATGCCACAAGGCTTGGGCAAGAATCTCTACGCCACGCTCTCCGTGTATGAAAATGTCGACTTCTTTGGACGCTTGTTCGGGCATAATCGCCAGGAGCGCCAGCGCCGCATCGACGATCTGTTGGCGGCTACGGAAATGTCCCCCTTCGCAGATCGACCAGCCGGCAAGCTCTCCGGCGGCATGAAACAAAAGCTGGGGCTTTGCTGTGCGCTAATTCATGACCCTCAGTTGTTGATCCTGGATGAACCGACCACGGGAGTCGACCCATTAGCCAGACGACAGTTCTGGGAATTGATCGATGAAATCCGGAGCAAGCAATCCGGCATGAGCGTGCTGGTAGCCACTGCATACATGGACGAAGCTGCACAGTTCGACTGGCTGATCGCCATGGACGACGGGCGCATACTCGATCAAGGCACGCCTCAAGAACTGCTGCAGCGCACCGAGACCGACTCGTTGGAAGAAGCTTTCATCGAGCTCTTGCCAGAGGCAAAGCGAGCCGGACATCAGGAAGTGGTGATTCCCAAACGAGTGGCTGGCAGTGGCGAAATTGCCATTGAAGCCAAGGACCTGACCAAGCGCTTCGGCGACTTTACAGCCGTGGATAGCGTGACCTTTCGCATCGAGCGCGGCGAGATCTTCGGCTTTCTAGGTTCCAACGGCTGCGGCAAGTCGACCACGATGAAGATCCTGACCGGCCTGCTCCCCGCCAGCGAAGGCGAAGCTTGGCTGTTGGGAAAAGCGGTCGACGCCAACGACATGAAGACTCGACATCGCATCGGCTACATGTCGCAAGCCTTCTCGCTGTATTCTGAGTTAACAGTGCGCCAAAACTTGGTCCTGCACGCCCGCTTGTTCGAAGTCGCCGCCGATGAGATCCCTGGCCGAGTTCGCCAGTCGGCCGAGCGATTCGGACTGACAGACATTATCGACTCCTTGCCCGACTCGTTGCCGCTGGGACAGCGCCAACGCTTGTCGCTAGCCGTAGCGCTCATTCACCAGCCCGATCTGCTGATCCTGGACGAACCGACCAGCGGCGTGGATCCGGTGGCCCGCGATTCGTTCTGGCAACTGCTCGTCGAACTCTCGCGGCGCGACCAAGTGACGATCTTTATCTCGACGCACTTTGTCAATGAAGCCGCCCGCTGCGATCGCATTTCGCTGATGCACGCCGGCAAAGTACTCGTCAGCGCCACCCCCGAAAAACTGACGGAAGATCGTGGTGCAGACTCGTTGGAAGACGCCTTCATCGGCTATCTCGAAGACGCCGTCGCCTCAGAGAAGAAGATTGCCCAAAGTGGCCCGACGCTCCGCGTCGGTCTTCCCCCTCAACATACCCCGACGCTCCCCGTCGGTACTTCCTCCCCCTCCGACCTCCCCTCAGCCATCCCAAAAGACACTGATTTATCCCCCATCTCCGACACAGAATTTCTATCATCAGACCAAACACAACCGTCGCAAGGTACCCTCCCGCGTGCGGGAGGGTCGCGAGTAATGCGAGCGGGGAGGGCTTGCCCCCCCTCTCCGCTCATACCTCACGACTCTCCCCGAGAACCTACTGCACAGGAGGAGAGTGCAAAAAAGAGCGACGTTGAAACACGACAGTTGGTTTCAGGCCAAAACTCAACAGCATCCTCAGCAGAGCAATCATCAACCGATCCCACCCAGCGATTCTTCAGCTTACAGCGACTACTGAGCTATACCAATCGCGAAGCCAAAGAGCTCAGCCGCGATCCGATTCGATTGGCCATGGCCGGACTGGGCAGTCTGCTACTGATGTTCATCATGGGCTACGGCATCACGATGGACGTCGAAGACATGACCTTCGCCGTTCTCGACCGCGATCAAACCGCGCTCAGTCGCGACTACAGCTTAAACATCGCCGGCTCGCGCTACTTCATCGAGCGTCCGCCGCTGGCCAGCTACGCCGACATCGATCACCGCATGCGGTCGGGAGAGCTGACGATGGCGCTGGAGATCCCAGTGAACTTCGCGCGCGACATCAAACGCGGCAAGCGCGTCGAACTGGGAGTGTGGATAGACGGCGCCATGCCGACGCGCGGTGAAACGATCAAAGGCTATGTTGAAGGCATGCACATGCAGTGGCTAACCGGCCGCATTCGCGAACAGTACGGCCGTGATGCAGCGGCACCGCCGGCGTCGGTCGAAGTGCGTTTTCGCTACAACCCCAATGTCGAAAGTCTGGTATCCATGGCACCCGCCATCATCCCCTTATTGCTGCTGTTGATTCCCGCCATGTTGACGTCGCTCTCGATTGTGCGCGAGAAGGAACTCGGGTCGATCATCAACTTTTTTGCCACACCCACTCGGCGACTCGAATTCCTGCTGGGTAAACAACTCCCCTACGTGGTCATCGGCATGGTCAACGGCGTCGCGTTGATTGCGATGGCCGTCTACCTCTTCAAGGTTCCGCTCAGCGGCAGCCTGCTGACCTTGTTGACCGGCGCGTTTCTATACGTAGCCTGCGCCACAGCCATGGGCCTACTGATATCGACCTTCATGAAATCGCAAATCGCTGCCATCTTTGGCACCGCCGTATTGACCATCTTGCCCGCCACTACGCTGTCTGGATTGATCGATCCGACGACATCGCTGCAAGGCTTCGGACGGCTGGTTTCTCA
>CAKQNH010000319.1 GCA_934255105.1 uncultured Pirellulaceae bacterium | reverse complement strand
AAATCGTCCAGATGAAAAACAAAAACCCTACGACGCAGCTGGCAGAGGCTCTCTAATGCTAGTAATTCAGCAGTCTCCCAGAGGGAGAGGAGCTAGTGCAAGCGGAGCTAGTGCAAGCGGAGCTAGTGCAAGCGGAGCTAGTGCAAGCGGAGCTAGTGCGAGCAGAGGTAGTGCAAGAAAATCGATAGGGGCAAGGTTCGCGAAAAGTTGTGAGGCATAAAAAGGTAGGAATGCGAGTTAGACGGAGGGGGAAACGGGCAGGAGGGCGAGTTAGACGGGAGGAAACGGGCGGAGGGTTGGGCTACCGGTAGAACGGGCACTCCTGCCCGTTTTCGCAGCCCAGCAAGAGGCCCGCTGGATTGGGTCGCAAACTGTTAATAATTAACGACTTAGGGACTGCCTCAGGATTCGTCTGGGCGTTGTTACTATGGGCCAAATGTGCTACAATTCCCGCTTTCCAAAACAGCTTAATTGTCGACCCAATCTGCGGCTTTGATCAGGGCTTTTCCTGCTCGATCTTCGGCGATTGTCGACAGTCAACGTAGCTCCCCCAGTGAAGGATTTTCGATTGGCCGACGAACCCCCAAATGATGCGGATAACTCAGCAGCTAGTAGTGATGGTGGCAGCGAGCACGGGACGATTATCATCGATCAGCCGATCGAGAACGAGCTGCGCGAGAGCTATTTGACCTACGCCATGAGCGTCATCGTCAGTCGAGCGTTGCCCGACGTGCGCGACGGACTCAAACCATCGCAGCGCCGCATCCTGGTGGCAATGAACGATTTGAATCTTGGGCCCGGATCCAAACGAGTCAAGTGCGCCAAGATCTCGGGGGACACGAGCGGTAATTATCACCCACACGGCGAAGCGGTTATCTATCCGACGCTGGTGCGGATGGCCCAAGAGTGGAACATGCGGCAGACGCTGATCGACAAGCAGGGCAACTTTGGCTCGATCGCCGGGCTGCCTGCAGCGGCCATGCGATACACCGAAGCTCGCCTCAGCTCGGCCGCCGCGCAGTTGCTGGACGATATCAAGCTCGATACCGTCGACTTTGTTCCCACCTATGACGAAGTCCGCACCGAGCCAGTCGTCTTGCCCGCCCGCTTTCCAAACTTGCTGGTCAACGGTGCTACGGGTATTGCTGTCGGCATGGCAACCAGCATTCCACCGCACAATTTGCGAGAGGTGTGTACGGCCATTATCGCTTTGGTCGACGACCCCGAAACGACGATCGACGAACTGATGGAGATGATCCCCGGCCCCGACTTTCCAACGGGGGGGATTATCTGCGGGCGCTATGCGATTCGCCAGGGCTACCGTACCGGCCGCAGCGTCATCGTCGTGCGTGCCCGGACGACGATCGAAACCGTCCGCAATCGATCGCGGATCGTCGTTAATGAAATCCCTTATCAACAATTCCGCGATCGAGTCATCGAGCGGATTGCGGGGCTGGTCAGCACGGGCAAAATCAAAGGCATCTCCGGCATTCGCGACGAGAGCGATCTGAATGAGCCGGTGCGTTTGGTAATCGATATCAAGCAGGGGCACGATGCGGATATCGTCCTCAACCAGCTCTACCAGTTCTCGCCACTGCAGGATTCGTTCTCAGTCATTTTCCTGGCGTTGGTCGACGGCAAGCCGCGTGAATTGAACCTGAAGGAAATGCTTCAGGAGTTTATTCGCCATCGAGTTGTCGTCATTCGGCGGCGGACGCAGTTCCTGCTATCGCGGGCTCGTAAACGCAAGCACACGGTCGAAGGCCTCCTGCTGGCGCTGGCGGACATCGATCAAATCATCAAAATCATTCGCTCCAGTAGGACTCAGGCGGAAGCCAAAGAGCGATTGATGGGAGTCCAAGTCCCGGCATCGATGATGCAAAGCGCCTTGGGAGAACGCGGCTTCGCCGAGTTTCAGCTCGACCGCGGCGCCTCAGATACCTACTCGCTGTCCAGCGTTCAGACCGATGCCATTCTGGCGATGCGGCTCGGCCAGTTGGTAAACCTGGAGCAGGACAAGCTCTCCGACGAGCACGCCACGCTGCTGACCGAGATCGACGGCTACTTGGAGATCCTGTCGGACATCAGAAACATCTACGCGATTATCCGCGAGGAGACCGAGGAGATCTCGCGTCGCTTCGGCGACAAGCGTCGCACAGAGATCAGCCACGAAGAGCTGGGCAACTACAACATGGAGGACCTCATCACCGAGGAAACCATGGTGGTCACCATCAGCCATCGCGGCTACATCAAACGCACCCCATCGATCACCTATCGCGCGCAGAAGCGCGGCGGCAAGGGGATCACGGGAGCAAAGACTGAGGACGAGGATCCAGTCGAGCATCTGTTTGTCGCCAGCACGCATGCCTACCTGCTGTTCTTCACGACGCAGGGGAAGGTGTATTGGCAGAAAGTGTACGAGATCCCACAGTTGAGCCGCGAGAGCCGAGGCCGAGCTGTTGTGAATCTACTGAATTTGGCCGAGGGAGAGAAGATTGCCGAATGTGTGGCTGTGCGCGATTTCGATATGCCCGGCCACTTCCTGATGATGGCTACCAAGCGGGGATTGGTTAAGAAGACTGCGCTCGACGCCTACAGCCGCCCCAAACGCGGCGGCATCATCGCTATCAAACTCCGGGACGACGACGAACTAGTCGACGTGGTCGTGGCTGGCCCCGATGCTCAAATGCTGATGTCGACGGCCGGTGGCAAGGCGATTCGCTTTGCAGAAAGCGATGCGCGTTCCATGGGCCGCAATACATCCGGCGTGCGCGGCATCCGTCTGAAGAAGGGCGACTCGGTGGTGGGCATGGTGGTGGCCGACACCGATGCCACGCTGCTGACGGTGTGCGAGCAGGGCTACGGCAAGCGGACTTGGTTCGGCGCGGGGCAGCAGCTTAGCGCGCCCGAAGAGAACGGCAGCGCGGTCGATAGCGACAGTGACGAGTTGCCAGATAGCGACGCACCAGACGCTGAGCTCCCAGACGAGGACGAAGTGGAGACGACCGCCGGCGAAGCCAGCGACGAGGTCTCCTCATCCCACTCCTACCGCACTCAGCGCCGCGGTGGTGGCGGCCTGATGGATATCAAGACTACCAAGCGCAATGGACCTGTGATCGGTATCGTTCCGGTTACGGACGAAGACGAACTGCTAATGATCACCGCTCGTGGAAAAATCCAGAGGGTGGCTGCGGACGAGATCAGCATCATCGGTCGCAATACCCAAGGGGTGCGGATCATGAACGTCGACGAGGGCGATACGCTGACGGCCATCGTCAAAGTCCCCAAGGAGGATGTGATCGACGAAGACGCAGCACTCCCCACCACGCCACCCGCCGCGCCGACATCGCCGGGCTCTAGTGTGGCGTCAGAGAGTATCCCGGAGCCTGACAATTCCGACGAAGACTCGGCTGATGACTTGCAGGTTGATGACGTGCAGGCTGAGGACTCGGAGCAGTCGGGTGAAGCAGAAGATCAAGCTTCGCCGGAGTAGCAGACTGAGCTCGTGAGAAGAACTTCTGAACTTCTGTCGCAGTCCAGATCACAGCAGCCGAGCTCACAGCGGCAACTTCGACGGTGGAGGGGTTATCCACCGCCGAGGGCGTGAATTCGAGCTGCCTGAACTGCAGGCGGCTCGCGCAGTAAAACGGCTTGATTGTTCAGCGAAGTAGCCTGATTGTTCGGTGAAACGGCTTGTTTGCTCAGTAAAAACAGGCTGATTGACGCGAGAGCAACCTTGGAGTGCTGCGACTTGTCGTAGCTTTTTGGCTGTAGCTGAGCGGTGGAATTAATTCCTCGGGCGAAGAAATATTGGGCGGCGGACCAACCCTGCACATTTGCACACTCGGCATTCTCCCCATACTTACACACTCAGCACTGTCCACACTTAAACACTCAGTACCGTCCACGCTTATCGGTACACGCCACGCTTAACCACTCGATATCGGCCACGCTTAACCACTCGGCACTGGCGTTCTAACTTCACACCCCCGGCTATGGTCCGAACTGTTTTGTACCGTCTGGGTCGCAGCGTTCTACCGAGCGGTGCGCGAAAAGCTACGACAAGTCGCAGCAGTCCAAAGAGCCTTCGCGCGGTTAAAAGAGAGGTCGCAGCGGTTAAAAGTGCGTCTGATCGGCGGAGCGATCAGCGACTATGGCAAGCCGGCTGGGTCGAAATACTCGGGCTCAGCGCCGCTCTTCCACTTGATATTGCAGCCTACGCTCGGCTTATGCGGTTCGGGGATGGGCTTGCCGGCCAGCAATGCGTCGAGGGCGGCGCGCAGATCGGCACCGTTGGGAGCGACGCCTTGCTTGGGTCGAGTGTCGTCCAGTTGCCCGCGATACACCAACTTGAAGTCGGCGTCAAACAGGTAGAAATCGGGCGTGCAAGCCGCGCTATAACTGCGAGCGACCGATTGGCTAGCATCGTACAAGTAGGGGAAGCGATAGCCCTGCGTGGCGGCTTCCAGCTTCATCATTTCAGGTGAGTCCTCAGGATGGGACTCGATGTCATTGCTGCTGATGCCTACCACGCCAATATCCTGAGCCTGATATTCGTCCGCTAGTCGCGCCAGTTCGGGAGCGACGTGTTTGACGTAGGGGCAGTGATTGCACATGAAAATCACCAACAACCCGCGTTTGCCACGGAAGTCGTCGCGTGAAACAGTTTTCCCCTGTGTATCGGGCAGGGAGAAGTTGGGGGCTTCGGTCCCCAGAGGCAACATCGTGCTGGCTACTCGTACCATGGCAAATTTCCTTTGGCTGGCGTGCAGAAAAGCGGAGTCGCCCAGGTTCCACACTTTGCGGGGCTGTACATTCAAACAATCGGGACTAGTCGGTCCGACTGGTGACTTCTAACAGATGATACCCGAACTGAGTCTTGACCGGCCCGTGGACCGTATTCAAATCGCCTTTGAATACGACCTCGTCAAACTCCTTGACCATTTGTCCACGTCCGAATTCTCCCAGGTCACCGCCACTGCGTCCCGACGGGCAGGTCGAGTGGGCTTTGGCAACTTCGGCGAAATCGGTGCCTGATTCAATCTGTTGCTTCAGCTCCTCACAGCGGGCTTCGCTATCGACCAAGATGTGTCGTGCGGTCGCGCGTGGCATAGTGTATTATCCCTAAATTGAAGTCGTTCAGAATCAGAAAGCCAATCGGAGCATGAAAGCGGCTCTACGCAATCGCCCCTTGGCTGCAAATTTAGCCTCCCATTATAGAGCGACAGCCCCGGAGACGACAGGGGGAGAGGCTAAGCCAGCGTGCTAGCTGTCCCACAGACAATTGCGAAATTTCTCAGCGGAAACTGAGACGATCAGTCGCGGTCGATCGGGCCGAGCTAAGGCACACTCGCCCCCACTAAGTAGCCGACAGTAGGCGGCAAGCCAACCGTGTGTTGAGTTCCGCGAATGACAACAGGTATCGCACCTGCATCTAGCTGTTAAACGCCTGCTATTCCCAAACTGAACCCGCGCTCCGTATACTCTACATAACCCAACGGCACAACTGATTCGACGTACCTAGCTGAGTCGAGATTGGGCCACTTATCAATCATCCCCCGATATTCGTCCTTCGCCCTCCGATCATCGCCTATCCTATCCGTTTTAGCAGCGATCGCTGATGTGTCGTGAAGCTTGGTGTCCTAGCAGTGGGCCTTGCAGTCCACGGCGCAACCATAGGGCGCTAACTGAAAACGCCGCAAGCAAATGAAACCGCTCATCCCACTTCCTACCCACCTATTCGCCGAACCGATCCTCATTCGGTCTTTTCCGTCAGGAGTATTAGCATGAATGGTCCACGTCCACGGCGCTGGCGTGGCGATCGACAAGATCGCCGGCCACCTTTGGGGCGCGCCCGCGCGCCAGACGCCAATCCCGAAGTCGAACAGCGCATACGTGAACTCGATTCCGACCGCGAACCAATGTCCTTGGCGGAAGAGATCGCCATCGAATCGCGACGATCAGGCAAAAGCTCACCGGCCGGCGGCGGTCAATCTGGCGGGGCACGCAGTTCTGAAAAGGCAGCCGCCGATGTCCGTGGAGTCGAATCCGGTGCAACCGCAGCCCAAGGGACTGCCACGCAACCGGCC
>CAKQNH010000318.1 GCA_934255105.1 uncultured Pirellulaceae bacterium | reverse complement strand
CCGAGCACGAGAAGGTCAGCGATGCGGTGGTCGACCGCGTGCAACGCCGAGTCCTCGAGGGGATGGGGCTGATCGTATTGCATTCGGGCCATGGCTCGAAAATTTTTCGGCGGTTGATGGGTACCGGCTGTATGCTCCGCTGGCGCGAGGCGGGCGAGCGCGAACGTTTGTGGATCACCGCTCCCGGACATCCCATCTTGAACGGTATCCAAGGCGACTTTATCGACCTGCCAGCCACCGAGATGTACGGCGAGCACTTCGATATCCCACAACCAGACGAACTGCTGCTGATCAGTTGGTTTGAAGGGGGCGAGGTATTCCGCAGCGGCTGCACGTTCCGCCGTGGGCAAGGCAAGATTTTCTATTTTCGCCCAGGGCATGAGACGTATCCCATCTACTACCAACCGCAAGTGCAGCGAATTATCTGCAACGCGGTCCTATGGGCTCAGCCACCACAGCGCGGCAACTATGCGTACGATGCGCGCCATATCCCAGATCCACTATCGCCCATTGCAGACAAACCTTGAAAGAAATCGTGACACCTCAATTACTGGCCAGCGACCTCGACGGGACCCTCATACCGCTCGATGGCAACGCCCAGAACATGGAAGACCTGCCCAAGATCCGCCAGCATCTTATGCGCGCGGGCATGGACTTGCTGTTCGTTACCGGCCGTCACTTGGCTTCGATTCTGGCCGTCATGGATCGCGCCCGGCTACCTCAGCCAGCTTGGATTATTGGCGATGTCGGCACGTCCATCTATCGCTACGCACCAGCGGAGTCCGCACGTGCGGACTCTTCTCCCGCGACTTCTCCTTCCACGTTGACAGCCAGCCCTGCCAACTACCCGCTGGTCGACCAGTACGCTGAGCACTTGCAGAGCATTCTCGGTGGTTTCGGAGTCGCGGAGCTGGCTGATCAACTGCGGTCCATCGGCGGCTTGCGCCCGCAGGAAGAGGAGAAGCAATCGCAGTTTAAGCTCAGCTACTACGTCGACCACGATGTAATAGCTGATGTTGCGCGCCGCGTTACTCAGCACTTGCTCGACAGCAGCGCGCCCTACACGATGGTTGCTAGTCGCGATCCGTTTACTGGAGACGGACTAATTGACCTGCTTCCTAAGCGCGTCACCAAGGCTTATGCCATCAACTGGTGGGCCCAGGAGAATTCGATCGATCGTCGCGCGATTCTATATGCGGGAGATTCAGGCAACGACGCTGCGGTGTTTGCGGCGGGCTATCGTTCGATCATCGTTGCCAATGCAGATGCGGCCGTATTGGCCGCCGCTCGAGCCGCGCACGCGCAGGCAGGCTGGTCCGATCGCCTGTTTGCCGCCCCCGCCCCTGCTACCAGTGGCGTGTTAGCCGGCCTGCAACATTATGCGCCAGGGTTATGATTCCAGTATTTGGGTAGTTGCCGCAGCGAGATGCTTTGCATCAGCGGGGCGACTTCGACTCAGCGGACCATCTGGATGAAATGCTGCTCAAGGCGCGGACTATTTGGAATGACCGTACCCCAGAGTTCGAGAAGTGGATCGAGAATTGTCCGGCGGCCGACTTCACAATTCACAACATCCCTAAGTATCGCGAGTGTGTTGAAGACGTTGCGGACTGGTTTGAACAGCGAAGCTGGCAACGCGCGAGCGTTTCTGCATATCGGGAGCTGTAAACCTTGGCCAAGTCACCGGGGAAGGGTGAAATCTTCAGACTCAGGGACGGCAGGACGCCAGCCACCAAGCCGCGCCCTGTCCTAGTCCTCAGTAGACGCGAGCTTAACGGCGTCTGTATGTTCTCGTTGCACCGTTTACAACCAAAAAACTGACAGAGCGGTTCGGTAGTCTTGCACCATTGGCCGTTAGCGTGCTTGTAGATGGGGCATGTCGCCTCGGTTGGCTTTTCGTTGGCACTCCTGCCAGCCGGCTTCGCGACGTTGGCCTTACTGGTGGCTGCTTTTGTGGATTTGACGGGGTTTTTAACCTGACGCGCTGCTTTCGCCTTGAGATTCCTCGACTGCTAGTTGTGATGACTAGCTAGCTTTTCAGTTCTCTCATTCCGTCAGCCTGGGGTCGTACTGGGGTCGTGTGTGTTTCGACCCCAGTTTAGCAAAGACCCAAAAAAGCGGTCTCACTCAATGATTTATTGGGTGAAACCGAGTAGGCCGGGCAGGACTTGAACCCGCGACCAAGGGATTATGAGTCCCCTGCTCTAACCAACTGAGCTACCGGCCCGCGTGACGTAAAGCCTTGTTGCTGCAGGGTTTATGGCGTTTATCTGGTGTCAGCCAAGATGGGCTGCTTCCAGTTTGCTTCCAATTGCCTGCTAGCTTTGCGTCGCTGAGGCTCTAATAATAGCAGGCGGGGATAGGGTAGGCCATCCGAAAACCCGCAGCCTTGCTGGCTGCCCCGCTTTTTTTTCCAAGGTATCGACGGAAGTACGCTGGAAGAAGGTGTTTCCGAACGCACCGAAAGGCAGGTGTCTCATGAAGTGGCGCAAGGCGTGAGCGTTCCGGCGTGGGCAGAGCTGGTATGGCATATCAGTTCATCTCCCTTTGTACGTCTGCGATGTAGTGCAGTAGTATTTCGGCCCGCTCTCGAGAAGGTCGCAGGCCAAGTTCATTCCGCACTGCGCGTTCCTGGTTCGAGCTTCCGTCGATTCATGACCACTAGGCTGTTCCCTGCCCTTGCTCCGACAAACAACAGGTCGCCACGCGCGGCAATCCCGTAAGCCTTTTTCAAGACAGGATGGACAAACGAAGTGACAAAGCGGGGATTCGACGGGTCGGAAATATCGGCCACGGCGATGCCGTTGCCCTCGACCATCGGCATGTAAGCCCGATCTCCCACCACTTCCAGGCGATTCGGCTTTCCCAGCCGGGCATCGACCAGTTTCCCCTCAATGTACGGATTGGCCACGTCGGAGAGGTTGATGATCAACAGCGAGTTCTCATTCCAACACACGGCGATATACCGGTCGCTTACAAGCTTTCCACTCACCTGGCAGAGATCGGGGTCCAGTAACGCATGCACCAGTCGCGGTTGCAGCGGATTCCGGATGTCCACGACCGCGAGCCGGTTGTTGTGGCCGAACAGCGTTCCCACGAGGGCATACTGGTCATGCAACATTACGCTGAAGGGGCCGTCATCATCGGTGGTGACCTGAACTTCGCTGACGACGTGCGGGTGAGCCTTGTCGCGCACATCCGCATCGTACAATCGCTTGGCCTGCAGCAACGCGACATAACAATATCCGTCGCGATACGCCTCCTTGAAAAGTCCCCCCGGTCCCTTCTCGGTGCCGATCAACACCTTGCCGAGCATCTTGGTGTTCGCGGCGTCCGAGACGTCGAGAATGAACAACTTGTGGTTGCTGTGGGAGCCGAGGTAAACGGTGTTCCCATCCAGCGCGAAGCCCGCCGCCTGATCCAGTTCCGGATGGGTGAACGTGCCCAGGATTTCCGGATGAGTCGCGGATTTGATCGAACAAATCGTAAGACGGCGGCCTTCCCGGCAGGGGAGATACGCACGGTCTCCGTCCAGATAGACATCTTCCACACCTCTCAAAAGGACATTGTCGACAAGCTGACCCACAAACGGCGGTTCAGCGGAACGGGACTCTCCGGCGGAAACGGCGAGGCTGACCAACGCCGAGAAAACAATCCCCAAACGCGCCAGATCCGCAACCGTTTTTGCCTTGCAGGCATGCGTGCGACGTGCGCAGAGGTTATGGAGCAAGACTCTAAACATGCAATTCCTCAATCTGCCGACTCCTCAAAGACAGGTTCCCGAGTGGATATATCAGAGCTTGAAATCGAAGGTATTCTCGCCCTCTTTTACGTTCGCCGTCAGGTTGCTAGTCTGAGAAAGATGATATTTCTGGGAAATTCTCGCAAGCGCGGGACTAAGACCAACGAATGCTCGGGGACACCGAATGCTCTGGGACACAGCACGTTGACGGGTGGGGTTGGAACACCTGGCAACGTGCTTTGTCCCCGAGCATTGGTAATTTGTAAAGCGATTTGGGCAGTCGCGTTGCATACGACGATTTGAAAACAGGAAAGCCATCCTTCGTAAATCGGATTCCGGTTTCAGGATGCTTCTTTCCTGCAAGCTTATAATTACGGAAGTTTGCGTTATGCACCAGCAAGCCAAGTTCGGTAACTTGGTAAATGTGGTGGCCATGTACTTCGAGATTGTAGACGCTTTCACCAGTGGTGAGTAAGCGCGTGGCGACAATCTCTACTGGACCGTTTTCGGTCGAGAGGTGCTCGCCGACTTCCAATTCGCCAAGCTCAACCCAGTCCTGCCGCTCGACGGACCAGATCGGGTGCATGGGTGTGCCTGTGAGCGTTTCGCCTCCGACCACTTCGATCTCGATAAGCTCTGAAACCTGCCGTGTCACAATGCGAGCGGTGACAATATTGCCGGAACCATCGGCTATCGCTGGGCAAGGCTCAAGCGATTTAACTTTGGCTAGTTCCAAGGCTTCAAGCTCCGGGAACTCCATGAAAACGTAACTGCCTGGGACCGCTTCTCGAGCTTGCCAGTATTCGGCGGGACGGATCATCTCGACGTCGATCCAACTACCGTCATCCTTCTGCAGCGAGAAGGTGGCTAGCTGCCAAGTCGATTGCTCGAGAGACCGGGGCCACAGCACTCTGCTGTGGGGTGTGGCGGCAGTCGGCAGCGGAAGTCGCAGGAATCGAAGCTTCTCAGGCAGCGGCGAGAGGGCTGGGTGAGAGGTTAATAATTGCGACAGGCCAGTTATCAACGATCCGGCAATCTCGCTTCCATTAGAGATGGTCGCCGACGCCCAAACCTCCGCGTCTTCATCGTGGGATACATCGTCCGCATTTGGGAGAACGCTTTGGCAAATGGCCAGGCGGTGGTCCCGATTATTCCGTGGGTGATCTACAATGGAGTTAGTCCTTGGCGCGCTAGCCGCAGCTTGGCAGAGCTAATTCCTGTACCGGCAAGCTGGAAACGTTACGTGCCAGCGCTGGAGCTGTCGATTCTGGATGTCAGCCGCATGGAAGATGCGGCCATGGTGGGCGAACCGATTTTGCAAGTGGCTCTGACGCTGTTAAAATATGGCCGAGCGCCAGAACTTGACGCCGTGCTACGGACTTTGTTTCAAGTGCTTTCTCAAGTAATCAGCCCGCAGCAAGCCAAGGATTTACTTGATACGATAAGGGTCTATGTGATGAGTGTAAATCCGCTGGTAGGTGAAGAGAAGATGAACGAATTAGTCTCAGAATTCTGGCCCGTCCAGCCAGAGCCCGGCTCGGTTGCCGACCAATTGATCAAAAAGGGTGAAGCTCGCGGTGAAGCTCGCGGTGAAGCTCGCGGAATAACTAAGGAAAAGGTAAACACAATTCGCATTCTTCAGTCGATCTTGGGCGTTCCAGGCTCTACCGATGACGAGCTAGCCGACAAGACTCTGAGCGACTTACAAGCGACGATCGAAGCGCTTCGAAAACAGATCGGCAATCGTCCCAGCGAGTAACAACGCGAAGCGGGAAGGCCATTGGTTTCTACCTGATTTTAAACTTTTTTAGTCTGGAGCAGCCAATCCATTTGCCACCTAGCCGAACGCTGTTGAACACGCAAACGATAGCGTATTGATGAAATTTGAGATCGTGTCTGGCAAGTCAGCCAGCACGGCTTCGCCGGAGTCGATCAATCCGGCAATGAACGATCCGGCGACTTCCACTCCACTGGAGAGGGCCGACGCCGCTCACGCGCCCGCACCTTCGATCCAGCCAGCCGCCGTGTGGAACAACTGGCCAACCTGATACCCGGCCCAAGCGAACGCAGCGAGCACACCATTGGCATCGCTCCAGCTTTGCGGAGTGGCTGACAGGGCATGTGACGTGGACCATGAGAAGGGAATTACTTTGCAAAGTCGAATCCTATGTCGCTTCGGCGAGTGGCTGGTGTTCGTAAATTTGCCACGCGGATACCGGTGGATGAGAAGCGGTCGCTGTCGCTACGTGGCTGATCAAATGTGGACTGATCTGCCGTAGCGGACAGCCAGACTTTCGTTCCAGCTACAAAACAGCCAGTCCCGGTGACTTTGCACTTGACCCACTTGCCCGTGGCCAG
>CAKQNH010000317.1 GCA_934255105.1 uncultured Pirellulaceae bacterium | reverse complement strand
GGTTGCTTCTGTCCAAAGTTTCCGGTCGAGACCATGACCACAAAGCCGGGCAGATTATCGGTCTCGGCGCCCAACCCGTACTGGACCCACGATCCCATGGCGGGTCGACCGGCGATTTGCGTGCCCGTGTTCATCAGCGTGTGGGCTGGGTCGTGGTTGATCGCGTCGGTGTGCATGGAACGGACAATGCACAGATCGTCCGCACATTTTTCACCCAAGTGCGGCCACAGAGAGCTCATCTCCTGTCCCGACTGGCCATACTTTTGAAATGGATACTGGGGAGCAAAGCACTTGAGCTGTTTCCCTTGGAGCTGAGCGATCTGCTGCCCCTTGGTACACGACTCGGGCATCGGCTGTCCGTCGAGTTCCCCCAGCTTGGGTTTATTATCGAAGGTATCCAAGTGGCTCATGCCCCCGGCCATATACAGCCAGATGACGCGTTTGGCCTGCGGTGGGAAGTGCAGCGGATTGATCACGCCAGTCGAGCCTAATTGCGCTGCGGCGGCATTAGCGGTCTCTGCGGAACGAGCTTGCTGGTTAGCCATCAGGCTTCCCAGTGCCATCGAGCCGACACTGATACCGGCGCGCTCTAAAAACGTTCTTCTGGCGATATGGGCTGGCAACATGGTTGGATTCCTTGTGGCGCTGGTAGGCTGTAAATTCATACGTAGCGGAACTCGCCAAGAGTTTCGACTGCCCGGTTGGCCGAAAGTCTTGGCGACTTCCGCTACCTTTAAACCCTTGCGATGTTCAATTGCGAGTTATCGTTTCGTGCAGGTTGAGCAGCGTGCGGGCGAGGCTGGTCCAAGCGGCTAGCTCGGCTGTATTAAGTTCTGCGCCGTTGAGTTGCTCGGGGATAGTCAACTCGCCGACGGCCAGCAGTTGTTTAGCGCTGTCGGGCTGAGCGGAAAATTCACTGCGGTGTTTTTCTAGCAGAGCGTTCAAGACGGGTAGCTCTTCGGCTCGTGGCGGTCGAGCTAGCACCGCTTGCAGCATCCACTCGATGCGGGCTGCATCGCCGTCAGCCGCTTGCAATGTGCGCAGGGCGAGCGCCTTGGCGGCTTCTACATAGCTGGGGTCGTTGAGCAAAACCAGCGCTTGCAGAGGCGTGTTGGAACGCGCGCGATCCGCCGTACACTCCTCGCGACTGGGCGCATCAAATGCCAACAGCGATGGATGTAAGTATTGCCGCTGCCAGTGCGTGTACAGGCCGCGCCGATACAACTCCGGGCCATGATCGCTGTGCCACTCGCGCTGTGGGAAATTCAGGTACGCCCAGTAGCCGGCGGGTTGATAGGGCTTCACACTTTCGCCACCTACTCTCTCGACCAACAATCCGCTGCTGGCTAGCAGCGTGTCGCGGACCATCTCCGCATCTAAGCGCCAGCGACCTTGATGCGACAGCAGGCGGTTATAAGGATCCGTTGCCTGAATTTCGGGAGAGGCAAATGAGTCCTGTTGATAGGCTCGCGACATCACCATCAGCTTGACGATGTGCTTGACGTTCCAGCCAGAGGTACGGAATTCGTCAGCCAGCCAATCCAGCAGCAGTGGGTGACTGGGCCATTCTCCCTGTGCGCCTAGGTCGTCCAGTTTGGCGGACAAGCCACCGCCGAAAAACTGCTTCCACAGTCGATTGACGGTGACGCGGGCGGTCAGCGGATTCTCCGCAGAGACTACCCACTGCGCCAAATCCATGCGGTTCAAGTGGCGTTGTGTTGCATCTGTTTTTGCGTCTGGATCTGAATCGCTGGTCGACTCAGCCGCAACGTTGGCCACGGCACCCCCTAGCGCTTCGGCAATAGCGGGGAAAACTTGCGGCCCTGTGTCATCCATCCAATTGCCACGCGCCAGCACGCGCACCATGCGTGGTTTGACAGTCTGCGTGACCAGCATGGTCGGAATGGACTGCGCGAGTTGCTCACGCGACGCTTCCAATTGCTTGAGCCGCTCGCGAGTCGGTGCCAGCGCGGGGGCGATCGAGCGGTAGTACTCAGCCAACTTTTTCGCTTGCTCGGGTGTACGTTTCTCTGCGGCGACTTCTAAGATCGGACCTAGTTCCGCCGGGGGCAACTGCGGCGCGGTGACAGGCAGTGTGCCGCAGGTGGCTTGAATTCGGAAATGCCCGAGCGTATGCCGTGGGTTGTCGAGCTGCTGCTTGAGGACGATGCGCAATTGTGGCGGTCCCGCTTCAGCGCTTTGGACAGCGTTGTTGGAGGCGGATTCGGGGGCGGATTTGGAGTCGAGCTTTGAGTTGGGCGCAAGTTCAAACACGGCCGAGTTTGGTTGGCCGACTTGTTCCATGATGGCCCAGCCCCAGGTTGCGCCGCGAGCATCTCCATCGATAGCCGAGGCCGCGCTCCACTTCTTATCGGGATGCTTACCTGCGGCCCCAGTTTGTTCGTAAGTTGCCGTGGCATTTTGCAAGGCGATGGGTCGTACACTGTCGCCGTCGATCAGGCTGAGTTCGAATTCAGATAAAACAAAGTTGCCATTGCCCGCGCGGCCCGGTCCGTTGTGTGGCAGCGATTCGTGTGGCAGCGCGTCGATGCGTAGTGCCGTGATTCCAGTGGGCCAGGAATCGAAGGTGAGCGTGTAAGTATCGTTGGCGGGGGATTCGCCACTGGCCAGGATCGATCCGTCAGCGAGCTGAGTGAGCGTGGTGCCCGCTGCCGTTTCCAGGTGAGATGGCGTGAGCGGATGCCACTTTGCTTCTTGCTCCGCCTCCCAGGCGATTTGTTGCGCAGAGATTTCAGCGGTGGTTCGGTTGAGCACGTCTCGCTGTGCAGCGATGTCGGCGTCGAGTTGATCCAACTGCTGCTGTTGCGACGAATTTGGGACTGAAATTTTGGGCCCCCAATCGCTGCCGCCGTACAGCCCGCGCTCTTCGATATCGGCAAAGAAGGCAGCGAACTGATAGAACTCTTTGGCGGAGAACGGGTCGTATTTGTGATCGTGGCACTCGCAGCATCCGAGCGTTACACCCAGCCAAGCTCCCCCCAAGTTGCGCACGCGCTCGGCCATGTACTTCGCTAGATACTCTTTGGGCTGCACGCCCCCTTCGGCGCTCATCATGCCCAAGCGATTGTAGCCTGCCGCGATCATTTGATCGCGCGTCGGGTTGGGCAATAAATCACCGGCCAATTGCTCGATGGTGAATTGGTCGAAGGGCATGTTGCCGTTGAAGGCCGCGATAACGTAGTCGCGAAACGGGGAGACGCTTACCGGCTGGTCACCGTGATACCCCACGCTGTCGGCATAGCGCACTAAGTCGAGCCACCACATCGCCATGCGTTCACCGAAGTGGGACGAAGCCAGTAGCTCGTCGACTAGTTGCTCGTAAGCCAGTGGGTCATCTGACTGCTCGAATCGTTCGACCACTTCCGGAGAAGCTGGCAGGCCCAGTAAATCAAAATGCAAGCGTCGCGCCAACGTCCGGCGATCCGCTGAGGGGGAGAGAGCCAAGTCATGTGCGGCAAGCTGTGCAGTGACAAAAGCATCTATAGGATTGGTAGACTGAGTCGCCTCGCTCTGCTGCTGGCTCGTGCTAGGCAGTTGTGGGCGGCTGATGGGTTGGAACGACCAGTGTCCCTGCCATGGTGCTCCTTGTGCGACCCACCGCTGCAAGGTGTCGATCTGTTCGGGAGTCAGGTCCTTTCCGAACTCGGCGGGGGGCATCCGCTCGTCGACATCATCGCTGGCGATACGTTGTACCAGCGGGCTCGCGGCCGCGTCGCCGGGCACCACGGGCGCGGCATCGCTGGCGAACAGCCCCTGCTGCGTGTCCAGCCGCATATCTGCTTCGCGCGTATTTTGGTCGGGACCGTGGCAGGCGAAGCAGTGATCCGACAGGATCGGGCGGATGTCGCGGTTGAACTCCAAGGGGCGAGGTTCTGCCGATAGGCATATCGCTGCGTTTAGAAAGAAACAAATACAAGCGACTCGGATCAGTGTCGACATCGTAGGTGGGTTTCAGCAGGGGCAGCGAAATGTTTTAAGCGGAGCTCCAGTGCGAGCTCGCTGAGTGCTGGGCGGACTCGCCAGGCTGCTGCCTTGGAATCGCACAGCAGTGAAATGATTGGTTTGGGCTCACTTCTATTGTAACAGGATTATGTTGCTGGTATTGCCCACCGGATGCTCAGAAGATGACAGGAAGATTGGTGACAGGAAGATAAGAAAACTTTCTCAGTTTGCTTTTCATGCATGGGCTCCTCTCCCTTGGGACGTCGGCTCAATTGTTGACGCGTTTTGCAGGTGGAGCGACACTACTACAAGCGACGTCCCGAGGGAGACGACGAGCCTAAGCGAGGGAGAGGGGGACCGCGCAATTCATACCCGCAGAGGAGGTCTTAGGGCCACAGCGCTAATGCGCAGCTTGCTGCTGCGCGATGAACTGCAGGGCTTTGTCGCTGATGTCCTTGCGGCACCACGAGCCTGACCAGCGGACCTTCTGCACGGCGGTGTAGGCGTTGAGCTTGGCGAGCGAGATCGAATCGCCCAGAGCGGTTACGCCTAGGACGCGGCCACCATCGGTCAGAACGGTGTCGCCTTCCAGGCGTGTCCCCGCGTGAAAAACTTTCACGTCGGGCATCTCGTCGGCCGCATCGATGCCGATGATGGGCTGTCCCGTTTTGTACTCGCCGGGATAGCCTTGGCTGGCCATGACTACACAGATCGCCGGACGTGGGTCCCACACGGGCATCGGGATTTGATCGAGCGTCTGGTCGACGACCGCTTCCAAAATATCTACTAGGTCGCTTTTGAGTCGCATCAGCAGTGGTTGGATTTCGGGGTCGCCGAAGCGGCAATTGTATTCGAGCACTTTTGGCCCAGACTGCGGGGTGAGCATCAGACCTGCATAGAGTACGCCGCGGAACGGCTTGCGATTGCGTTTCATGGTGTGGATGGTGGGGACCAGCACGTGCTCTTCGATCCAAGCCATCAATGCGTCGTCGACCATCGGGGTCGGGCAATAGGCTCCCATGCCGCCCGTGTTGGGGCCGGTGTCGCCATCGAAGGCCGGTTTGTGGTCTTGCGCTGGAGGGAGAGGTAGGATGGTGCGGCCATCGGTGATGGCCAGCACGCTGGCTTCTTGGCCTTCCAGACGCTCTTCGATAATCATCTGCGCGCCGGCCGCGCCGAACTCCTTGTTGCGCGAGATGCGGTCGATGGCATCCAGCGCGTCATTGCGCCGCTTGCAGACGATAACCCCCTTACCGGCAGCCAGGCCATCGGCTTTGACGACCACCGGGCAGCGATCGCGCTCGCCGGGAAAGCGACCTTTTATGAACCGCATGGCATCGTCCGGTTCGCGGAAGACTTGAAAGTCCGCCGTCGGCACGTCAGCTTGCCGCAACAGGTTCTTGCAAAACGCCTTGCTGCTCTCCAGTTGTGCGGCGGCTTGGCTGGGCCCAAAGATCCGTAGCTTCTCCGATTCGAAGGCGTCGACCACTCCCAGAGACAACGGAACTTCGGGGCCGACCACGGTCAAGTCGATCTTCTCGGCCTTGGCGAACTTGACCAATCCCGCGATATCGTCTGCGGCGATGGGCACGTTGACTGCCTCGCGGGCGGTTCCCGCATTGCCGGGAGCCACAAAAATGTCTTTGACCCTGGGGCTTTGTTTGATTTTCCAAGCCAGCGCATGCTCGCGACCACCATTGCCTATAATCAGTATCTTCATTGCCACGTTGCTCTGCGGGACTAGGGGGACTACGTAGGTTCTTCGCCGCCCGCGATTGTAGATGCAATGTCGAGAATCCGAAACCACAAAGCACCGAGCCAAAGATGAATCCGGGGGTAGCGGAACTCGCCAAGAGTTTCGATTTGTCAGCCATAGGCCGAAAGTCTTGGCGACTTCCGCTATGGGAACGCAGGCCTATCATGTTGACAAAGGACTAGATATTTCCGGACGCCGTCCAGCCTCAGCCAACGATTGGAAATCAGATGCGAAAAGTGAAAAACGGGGGCGGCTGGGCCGCGATTGGCTATACGTTTAAGAAGGCTCGCGAGGCGGGTGGGCCGTGGAAGCTGTTCAAGGCCCTACGGACCAAAAACGCATGCAAGACATGTGCGCTGGGCATGGGTGGGCAGAAGGGGGGCATGGTCAACGAACGCGGGTCGTTC
>CAKQNH010000316.1 GCA_934255105.1 uncultured Pirellulaceae bacterium | reverse complement strand
AGCCGAGCCCGAACGCGGGACGATGTCATCATCAAATTGCTGAGTGACCTGGATGTTCCGGAAGAGAAGATTAAGGAAGCCCTGGCCACTGTCGCCAAGAAGCCGCTGTATTTCTTGATCGAGTTGCTCACCGAGGAAGACGCCAATAAAAGCATGGCCGCAGTCAAAACAATGCTTGATCAAATCCGTCAGAGCAACGACGTCCTAACGACTACCAAAGGTCTGCACGATCGATTGCAAGACCTTCAGTTTCCCGTCGAGCAATTGATGAAACTCTTTGTTGAGACGGGGCAGGCGACCGACTCGCCGAATTGGAAACATGTGCGATATGCGACGTCTGTACTTAGCGAGAAACTGGAAAGTATGATCCGCTTTGGAGAGCGGAACGCCAACTTGGTAGACATAACTTTCCTGCTGCCGTTCTCTAAGCTCAATGACGACGTTGAGGCAGGCTCTAAAGCTCACGACATACGTGGCTGCCGCCTCTCAATAGGCGCGATCGAGCGACAGATCTATGTGTCGCTGTCGCGCGTCAACGACCGAGTCTTACAACATGTCAGAAACCGGCGACTGAGGGATCTGGTCGAACAACTGGGTGCAATTTATCACTTGGTCGGCGACATCGAATTTGACAATGACGTGAATGAATTGCTCGACCAATTTAAGGAAACCATCGCGGAGCTGGTCGACTTGGAAAAAACGATCCAAGAGGAAGCCGACGACCATGGAACATTACAAAGCGCGGATGACTATATGCACATTTGCGACCCCACTGGCGACCCGCCTTTTAATGACATCCACTGCTACTGGCCCAGATTTGGCGAGTTCGTCGCCGCGCTAAAGCTGACGGACCGCTTCGGCGAGTTAATACAACGTTGTCAAGATCTAAGCGACCAGCTAAACGACACTAGAACTGTGCGAGGCGAGGGCTTTGAGGAAAATGTCAAATGTGACTTTAGCGACTTTGCCTCCGAAATGAGAAAGTCGTTTAACAGACTGGATTACGACCTGCTTGCCGATTGCGGCGAATTGAAGCCGCGCAGCGATAAACTCAATGATATTTTCAAGCGGATGCAAGCCAAATAGCACCAAATGGCAATAATTTGATTCTCCCCCGAGCCTAGCAAAAAGGCAAAACGATGTCTCAATACACAGAGCATTCCAGTGCGAACGATAAGCTTGCCAAAGAACCGGGCGATTTGGAAAACGAACACTTTCGGCTGATGGGACTACAAGGCAAGCAAGCTGACGATCGACAAGTTGACGAACTACAAATCGTCGAACAGGCCCGCCAATTCGTTGCTCAAGTTCGCCAATTGGGTTTGCATTTGGAGGATGGTCGCGCTCGCCAGCATTGGCAGGGCATCATCGATTATTGGAGCATTTTCGCGTATCGCACGGCCAAGATCGATTTCGATTCCGACCTGCTTGCGTTTGATCCGTCCCTGGCTCCGGCGCTCACTGACGACCTCTATCCCTATGCGTTTTCGCAGATTTCGGCCCAACAGTCTCAACAAATACTGGGTTGGCGAAGGCTTTTGGATGAATGCGAGCGGGACTTGGCTGGTGATCAGTTGCTGACAATTGTCGGCGAAGTTGGCAGCGGCAGGAGGTTCCTCCTCCACGATTTGATGGTACCCATTCTACGCGAAGGCCGGGCCCGACGAGCGGAATTGAAAGGGAGTGAGAAGTGGCGATACTTCTCGGTTAGGCTCGGTCAACAACCGATCGAAGACTTGCTTAGCGCGTTCAAAGATGGACAGCAGCGCGATCAAGCATGGGTGATCGCGCAAGCAGAACTTTTGAGAGAGCATCCAGAGCGAATGGCTAGCCTGCTGGAGCCCGAGTTAGGGGAGCCAACATTCATCGCATTCGAATCATTTGAGTCTTTGCTGGAGTCATCCGCGGAAGAGCGTGACGTGGTGGTCAGAGCTTTGGCATCCTTGCTGAACGACCGCCAGCACCGTTTTTACCTAGCAGTCACGCTCAGTCGCAGCCAAGCACTTCAACTGCAGCGATTTGGCGCGATCGAAAATGCGCTCCGAGACGGGCACGTCTTGCTCGCCTTCACGACCGCCGAGTTACGGCACTTAATCGAAGAGCCGGCGAGACGGGTCGGGCTCCTGTTTGACCGCGGTGTTGTCGATCGAATCCTGATCGAGATCCAAGGCGAACCGACGGCGATGCCACTGTTGCAATTTACCTTGCGACGACTTTGGAATGCTCGCGTGCAGAATCGCATCACGCGGGCAGCCTTCGAACAACTCGGCGCCGGCACGAGTGCGCTGCGCATCGCGATGGATGCGGTGTATCAAGATTTGAATGTCGCTCAGCAGAAGGTATTTCAAAACCTGCTGCTGAAAATGGTCAAACCGGATCCGATGGGGCATTTCGCTGCCTGTGACGTACAAGTCAGCGACTTGCTCAGGGACAGTGGTGACCAACAGACGTTGCAGGAGCTCATCGAAAAGCTCCGTGAGCAAGGTCTTGTCTACACGTATACGACTGGCGACAAGCAGTTGCTGGCCCTGAGCAATAGCGCGGTTCTAACGGCGTGGCCGGAGTTGATCAAGTGGCTTGATGAACTGCGGCTGAGGCAAAGATTCCGTTTGCGACTGAAAGAATCCGCCAGCGAGTGGCAAGCGCACGACAATAGCAATGACCTGTTATGGCGCAGCGTGATGCTAGTTGAAGCAGAACGCGAATTTACTTCCGACACTTCGCTGACAACACCCGAGCTCGACTTTCTTGATAAGAGTCGCCGCCGCGAGTTGAATAAAGAGCGTCGAAGAATGTTAGTGTTCGTGATTGGATTGCTCTTAATCACCGCACTTGTTGTCCAGGTCGTCGCAAAACAAAGAGCAATTGCCTCACAGCAGAGAGCAATTGCCTCACAACAAAGAGCAATTGCTTCCGCGGAGAGGGCATCTGCCGCAGAGCAGAAGGCAATTGCCGCAAAGCAGACGGCGATTGCGGCAGCGTTGAAACAAGAACAGATTGCCTCAAAGCAAAGGGCAATTGCCGCAGAGCAGACCGCACTTGCGGCAGAGTCGACAAACCAACAGCAGCGACTTGCCAATGCGGTTGGAGCGTTGCTTAGTGGTGATCCAGCCGGGATGCTGCTGTGGCTAAACGAAAGAAGGACGAAAGCGTCAAGTATGATACCTGGAGACACTGACTCGATTAACAAAGAAGCCAATTCTTACGAATCAAAAATGGAGCAACTTGCGCAACTTCAGTTGCCTCTGCTAAAGCTGCGGAAAGCGGGGAGCGCTGCGGATAGCACCGGCCCCGACAAAGATCGGTTCAATGAAATGGCAGTTTCACCGAACGGACGGTTCGTCGCAACAATACGTAGAGAGAAACCTAACTACCTCTTGGAGATCAGCCGTGTGGAATCCGTCGATGAGGCGTTTGAACTCTGGAAAGTGCCGCCACGTGAGTGGGGCAGCAATTTCCCTTGTAAAGTAAGTTTCTTTACCCTCGATGACAACGATGGTGGCGAGACCTACGTGATCGCCGGCATGGGTCAGAGCATGCAAGCTTGGCAGGTGAACGGTGCCGATCTCAAGCAATCCCAACCCGTTAAGTTGGAACCACCTGAGGCGTCCAAGACCATGAGTGTGCTGTCCATTGATGCAAAGGCCGGATTCCTAACCGTGATTTGGCAAAATGACTCGCGGGAACAACATCACATTTTGGAACTTTACCAATTGAGCGCGGGCTCGGAGGACCACTCCATCGAGCTCAAGCGGCTTAAGAGTTCGGAAAGGCCGGAAGGGCTGGATGAGCTGGACGGGTCCGTACAAATCGCAAAGTTAAGTGACCAGGGACACCTCGTCATCGTATCGGGAACCGACGCCGAGCATGCAACCAATCTGCGAGTCTGGCGGAGATCCGGCAGCCAGTGGACGGCGGCCCAACTGCCGACGTGGGTGCAGGGCTTGGAGCAACAGAGGCTGAGAGATTGGGGCTGGAGCGCCATTGATGACGAGAATCAAGGTCGGTACGTCTGGCAGCGGATCGACAGCTATGTCAGATCCGTCGCCTTTTCCCCTTCGGGAAAAGACTTTGCGACCGCCTGCAATGAAGGTCAGGTGATGGTGTGGGGCATTTCGCAACCACCAGTCCAATCTGCTGTGTTCGGACCGTTAGTCGAGACGGAACTGCGTTTGGGCAGCTCGGCGTACGATGTTACGTTTCTCACTGAAAGTGTGCTGGCCACTGCAGGCCGAGACCGTACGGCCCGCATTTGGAATATTCATACCGGCGTCGAGATGGTCCCCCGCAACTATCATGAGGGAACTGTCGCCAGGGTCGCGTTTGCAGAGCCCGATACGTTAATCACCAGAACCGAAGGGATTTTAAGAACCTGGCAGTCACGGGCTTACGAATTGATTGAGTCGCCTTATCTAGTGCGACAGGCCGCTGTCAGTGAGCAGGCAGGCGCTGGTACCAATGGCCGTCAATTGTTCGTCACCAGAGCCGAACCATCGAGCCAACTTCCCCAAGGGTCTGACAAGCTGGCCGACGGAGCCCAACCGTCGCCAGAAGTAAACCAATCACACGCCGATAAAAATCGACCGGAACCGAAGCTTCCGCACGCGGCAATTGTGTTCGAGGACAATGGGGTTTTGACAAGTGTCAGTCCCGATGGTGCCTGGATTTTTAACGCTGCAAAATCCAAAGATGAACAGACATATTCGATTTCCGTCCGCCACAAATCAGAAATCGACAAGCCTATTGCGTTGTCAATACCAGACAGTCTGAATAGCGTTCCCTTGGTAGCTTTTTCACCTGGCACAGCCTCTCAGCAGCTAGTCGTAGCCGAGCGGGGTAACGGTAGCCCTGCTATTTATTGCTGGGAGTTACGCAAGCCGCTAGAGGCTGGGCGCACCTCCGGCACGGAGACCGAACTTCCAGCATCGTTCGCTCCCGCCCAACTGACCTTCAATGGCCTAGCGATGACGGCAGTTAATGGCAAACACGTGCTGGCAATTATCGGGAAACAGCAGATTGATCCTGCGACGGAAAAGGGCATCGTACTTATCGGAACACGCGACCTGAGCGACGGTTCTCAGTGGGCGCTGTCGCATTTAAAGATCCAGGAAAACAACGCGGAGGATTTCCCACATCGCGAGGAAGTGCTGTGCGTAGCCTTCAGTCCGAGCGGGGAATATCTCGCGACGGGTGAGGTTGGTGATGTTGTGAAAATCTGGAGGGTTTCAGACCTGCTTAAAAGGCAAATAAATGAAAGCGGCGACAAACCAGTTATCGCCAAGGCGATTGCGACCTTCACACATTCCAGCAATGTTGAGTCGCTCGCGTTTTCTCCGCGTGGGGACGTGCTGGCGACGGTTAGTTCCGAGGGAGAGGCTGCGATGTGGTCCATGGAAAATCTGGAAAGTTACACGGACGATCTAATACCTATTCCGCTGTACCGATTGCGGCACGACGCAAGAATCCTCTCGGTTTCGTTCAGCCCAAGTAGCGAATGGATCATTACGGGCGGGCTCGATTGCTCGGCCAGGATTTGGGACCGTTCGACTGGCGCGCTGGTTGGTATATTCCAACACGAGCAGCCCGTCAACAAGGTGTGGATGCTGCGCGATGATCAAATCCTGACGCTCAGTCGATACTCGGATGAAGAGTCTCAACTGCGATTCTGGGAGGTTAAAGCTGAACAGGAAGTCAGCCAGAGCATTGCAGCCAGAATTGAGAGGCTTGCCGCCAGGAAAGTACTCAAGGGTAGTTTAGAAACCACTCCGCTTAACGTTGGCGACTTCTCGAGCAACTAAATAGACAATGCAAAGGGACTGCGATGACTCCAATCGAAAGACTCATGAATCGTCTCGACGAGACTCAACAGCGATTTGACCAGCGGGCGAACACGCGGGACAGGGTCACTGAGAGTCTCAACCGTGGGGATTACGTCGGTGCCAATGAAAACGACACGCTCAAAGCGCGTCTCTCGCGATTGGGGATGAAGACGGAGTTGACCGAGCAGATCGGCACGCGGTCGTTTCAAATGCCGGAGCGGTCGGACACCGAGAGCCCGAGGGCAATTATTGACAATCTCACCCTCGAACGAATTCTCGGTGAAAACGATCTGATGCCGATTTCTTTTT
>CAKQNH010000315.1 GCA_934255105.1 uncultured Pirellulaceae bacterium | reverse complement strand
CTGCTCTACTTTGTCTGGTCTGGCAATCGATTGGTAAGCTGGGATCGCCGCTACGTCCGAGCGCTCGTCCGCCGCAGTTCGACGTTCCTGGGCATCGACGCGACTATTGCAGCCTGGAGCGCTGTCGACGCCCTGATCCTATCGAAGTTCATGAGCCCCCTCGAGGTCGGCTTGTATAGCGCTGCGCTGCAGTTGCTGCAACCCGCCTCGCTGGTCTACTTGAGTATCGTGGGGAGCATTTTCCCAGCCATGTGCCATCGGCATCGCCAAAGTCGCGAGCAAACGTCAATGCACCCCACTCAGATAGACACCCAAGCTGAGCTCACACTCTACGCACTGACGCGGTGGATGGTAGCTTTTCTACTGATGTTGGGCCTCCCCGCCGTGGTGCTAATCATCGGTTTTGCCGACGTAATATTGCAATTGGCCTACCACGATGCAGCCTTCCGCCAATCGGTGCCCGTCATGCAAATCGCCAGTTTTGCGCTAATTGCGCAGTGCTTCACCACGATCCTGGGCCATGCTCTTTGGGCCGCCGATCGCGAAGCAGACACGCTGCGGATCGTCATCGTCAATTTGACGGCCAATGTGATCATCAGTTGCATTACGATCTACAACTGGGGCTTGATCGGTGCGGTCGCGGGCACGCTGCTTGTCAGCTTCTTGAACGTGCTGCAACACTACGTGGCCTTTCTACGAGTGTTCAAGCGGCAACCCATCGACTACCAAATACTCAATCCAATTGCGGCAGCGCTAGCTATGACTGCGGTAATCTGTTTTACCCCCGCAGCACTGGCTGATGGGCTGCTGGGCTTCCTGCCTCAATCGCTGAACAGCTTGATCGCTCAGTGGACGGCGACTCCACAACGCTATGTGCTGGGTTTGTTGGGGCTAGCAGTCTACGCAGGCTCTATTTTCACCCTGATCTCTGTGGCTCATGGAGGCCCCAGGAAATTGCGCGACAGATTCTTTGCCCCTTTAGTCAGTTGAGTAAGAAGTGTCCGAGCGTTTGAATAAAATTGCATTTGTCTCTTATGACTTTCCCGAGTATTCGATTCGGCACGCCAATGAAATGGCTGATCATGCCGAAGTATTGCTGTTGTTGCCGCAGCAGACGTCGCGCGAATATCTATCACTGGTCGATCCACGCGTGCGCTTTGAGCCATTTCACAAACCACGCTTGCGACAGCCCGTCCGCCAAGTCGTTACGGCGTTGACGCTGCTGCGGCGTATAAACCGATTTTTACCTGATGTGGTCCACTTTCAGAACGGACACATGTATTTCAACCTGGTCATGCCGCTGCTAAAAAAATTCCCGCTGGTCATTACGATCCACGATGCTCAGCAGCACTTAGGCGACCGCGAATCGGGATACACGCCGCAGCGCATCATGGACTTCGGCTTCCGCCGGGCGGATCGAGTCATCGTGCATGGCCGCAGCATGGTCGAAATCGTCATTGAAAAATTAGGCTTCGATTCTTCACTCATCCACGTTATACCACTAATCGCCCTAGCCGACACGCAATCGCCGCTACCCATTCGCGACGACGGGCAAGCGATACTATTCTTCGGCCGTATCTGGGAGTACAAGGGGCTGGAGTATCTGGTCCGCGCTATGTCTCAAGTAAATGCAGAATTCCCCGAAGCTAAATGTATCATTGCTGGCCGCGGCGAAGATCTCCAGCATTATCGTAAATGGATGGCCAACCCCGCCGCATTTGTGATCCACAACGATTGGATCAGCGACGAACAACGCAGCCAACTATTTGCCAGTTGCAGCATGGTCGTACTCCCTTATGTCGAAGCATCGCAGAGTGGGGTCACTCCGATCGCATACGCGTTTGAAAAGCCAGTCATTGCCACGCGTATCGGAGGTCTGCCAGACATGATTGAACACGGCCGGACCGGCCTGCTCGTACCACCTCGTGACGTGGATTCATTAACCCGGGCCATCTGCCAACTCCTGCGTGATCGCACTGCGCGCGTTGAGATGGGGCGAGCTGGCAAGCGCAAGCTGATAGACCAATGCGCGCCCGAAGTTGTCGTCCCTCAAACACTGGAGGTCTATCGCCAAGCCATCGCCGATCGTCAGCCCGTGGGATAAGCCTCCAGCTTGTCAGTGGGATAAGCTTCCAGCTTGTCATCCGTGGGATAAGCTTCCAGCTTGTCCGTGGGATAAGCTTCCAGCTTGTCTGTGGGATAAGCTTCTAGCTTGTCTGTGGGATAAGCTTCTAGCGTGTCTGTGGGATAAGCTTCCAGCTTGTCATCCTGCCGTCTTGCACGCTTCCAGTTTGCGAGCCTATCTGTATAACTTTTGACAAGCACGACGCTTAGCAGACAATAAATCCTAGTGACAAGCTAGAAGCTTATCCCACGGACGTGCAGTAGTAGCATTTCACACAACAGAGCACTCGACTTTGTCCAAACAACATGATGCAGCCCTGAAAATCCATTGCTTCATGCAAGAGAATTTCGCAATCGCTGGTGCCATCATCGGGCCCGATCCGGGGGTGCGTTTCAACTATCGCATTTGGCGTTTTCTCAAAGGCTACACGCCGTGTATCGCCTGGCGCGACGAGCTATACTATCTGCAATGCCAAGGCTACTGGACCATGGCCAACTGGCTGCTGTCTCAAACCCCCGATGACCGCTACGCTCACATTGCATTGGCGGCCACCGATCAAATTGTCCAGCGGCAGCGGCCCGACGGCGCGTGGGACTATCCCAATCCCGAATGGAAAGGTCGCGTAGCCACCGTCGAAGGCACCTTTGCTACCTTGGCGCTACTGGAGACGTATCAACGCACGCAGCGCGATGAGTATTTGCACTCCGCCCTGCGGTACTATGACTTCTTCACTAACAGCATCGGTTTTCAAGTCTACCAAGGCGCTACCGCGGTCAATTACTTTGCGGGGAGACTTAGCAATCCTGTCCCCAATAATTCTGCTCTTATACTGCGTTACTTAGCCAAGCTGGCTCAGACCACCGGAGACTCCAGCTATACCGAGAGATGTGATGCCGTAGTGGACTTCCTGCTGAAGTTCCAACAAGCCTCCGGTGAGCTTCCGTATGTGGTTGACGAACCTAGCATGCGGCATTTTCAGTGTTTTCAATACCATGCGTTCATCTATCTGGACACTTGGAATTACTTTCACATGACTGGTGATGAACGCGTGTTGCCGTTTCTGCAAGGGGTGCTGCGATTCTTGCAGGGTGGGCTACATTCCACCGGTTACGCCTACTACCAGTGCGGCCAACGCCACCGCACGGTTCATTACCACACCGCCGCGATCGCCACGGCCTTGTTCTTGTGCGACGACATTGGGCTCAGCCCTGAGCAGGTCAGCGAGTATCGCGAGCTATCTCAGCGCGGTTATGACTACTTGATACGACAGCAACAGCCCGACGGCAGCTTTGCCTACTCGCGCGGTGACTACCGACTGCTCTGTGATCACCGCCGCTACCCTCGCTATATGGCCATGATGCTTTATCATCTGCTGTGTAGTAAAAAAACCGAGTAGCAGCGGAGCGGTAGCGGAAGTCGCCAAGGCTTTTGCCACGGAGGCTGCCGAAACCCTGGGCGAGTTCCGCTACGTAAAACTCTCAGCCTAGCAGCGTCGAGCCACATTGGGGAGAGAGGTACCGACGCGGAGCGTCGAGCCACGTTGGGGAGAGAGGTACCGACGCGGAGCGTCGAGCCACGTTGGGGAGGAATACCGACGCGGAGCGTCGAGCCACATTACTAGCACTATGCAACTATATATTTTAGGCTTCCATGACCGACTACAGATCCTTGCATATCGGGGTTTTCGCTACGCTCAAGCGCGGGTTCGAACACTTTATCTATCGCGAGTTATCCATTCTAGAAAAGAACGGGGCTGCGATTAGCGTCTATCCCACCAAAGTCGGCCCTGGGCTGTATGGCCCGCGTCCTACATGGGATTTCCATCCCTGGAGCACGTTGTCCGTGGTCGTTGCCAATCTGATCATGGCGGTCACTCATCCAGGCAAGTATTTTCCACTGTTGTTGGAAGCCATGCGCATGTCGGCCATTGCCGACTTCGCGCTGGCCGTTAACTTCGCTCGCCAGTTAAGCGGCGTGAACGTACTGTATGCCACGTTTGGTGACCATAAATTTTTCGTAGCTTACTTTTGCAAACGCCTGACTGGACTCCCTTTGGTATGCACGATCCATGCATACGAGATTTATCACAACCCTAACCCAAGGATGTTCGCTCATGCGCTCCGTTTTGCCGATCAAGTCATCACGGTCAGCAAGTACAATTACCAGCAGTTGAAAGATCGCTACGGAGTCGAGGCTCACGATCTGGAACTGGTGCGTTACAGCATCGATACCCAGGAATATCAGCCTCGAGAAAAGTTTAAGATTTTGATTGTCGGATTCTTCGTCGAGCGCAAGGGGCACGAGGTGCTGTTTCAAGCGATCAAGCAGCTCGGGCGCAACGATTTTGAAGTCTGGGTCGTCGGTGGTCCCGGTTCCGAAACAGAATCGATCGATGTCAAAGCACTCTGCAAACAGTACGATCTAGAATCGCAGGTGGCATTTTTCGGCCCACTGTCGGGCACCGCTTTAAAGGCGGTATACCATGCCTGCGATGTCTTCTGCTTGCCGTGCCATTTTGAAAAAGATGGCACGGGCGAAGGTTTCCCGGTCGTCCTGGTAGAAGCCATGGCCAGTGGCAAACCCGTCATCTCGACGCGTCACGTCGAGATCCCCAACGTGATCAAACGCATCTTAGTCGACGAGAAAGATGTCGACGGGTTGGCTCAAGCCCTACTGCAGGTCTACCAGTCGCCTGAGCTTCGCGCGGAGCTTTCGGCTGAGAGTCGCCAGACTGCCATCGATTACTTTTCAGCCACGAACGTCGATCAGACCGCAGCCATTTTTCAGCGCGTCATCACCGGCCATTCGGTAGCCACACAGACTCAAACGGAAGAGGCACATGTAGGCTAGGAAGCGGAGCGGTAGAATTTAAATTGCCTGCTTTGGTCTGCCGTAACTGTGCTGCGCTTGTTACAAGCCCACCGCTCACCGAGCAGCAGTTGCAATCGGGGAGAGAGGGGGCAGCCAGCGGCACTTGGGCGCGTATTGAGTAGCTGTGGTCATCGCATAACGATGCTTCGATAGCTCGGATTTTGTCGAAACCTTTGACGAATGCCTGAACGATTTGGGGGTCAAAGTGACTTCCCTTGCCCGCAATGATAATGGAAACCGCCTGTTCAACCGATGACGGTTCTTTGTAGGGTCGGTGACTCCTTAGCGCATCGTACACGTCGCTGAGAGCTACGATCCGCGCGGAGAGTGGGATTTGGGATGCGGCCAGTCCATGCGGGTAGCCAGAACCGTCCCATCTTTCATGATGTGAGCGGGCGATATCGGAAGCCATGCTAAGAAATGGATTGTCGTTGTCCGTTGAAGCGGCCGAGCAATCTTCGTGGAATGAGGTTCTCGCCAAGCGTCCTAGCTTGCACTCTTCGTTCAGAATGGAGACGCCGATTTGGCAATGAGTTTTCATCACCGTCCACTCTGCGTCGGTCAGTTTGCCTGGTTTCAACAAAATCGAATCTGGAATACCTAGCTTTCCGAGGTCATGCAGTGGTGCGGCATGAAAAATTGTGTCGCAAAAATCTGCAGAGAGGCCCAAGGATTCGGCGAGAACACGGCTATAAGCTCCCACGCGGATAACGTGATTGCCGGTGTCTTCGTCCCGATACTCGCTAGCTTTGGCGAGCCGCCATATAATCTCCAATCGTGAAGCGGACAATTCGGCCGTCTTGAGCGACACCTGCATGGCCAGCAGTTCGCTTTGTTTTTCGAGCTGCTGTTCGTAGTAGCGGAGCTTTAGCGAGCTGCGAATTCGCGCGTCTAAATCATCTACGGAAACCGGCTTGCTCAGCAGGTCGGCCGCGCCACTGTCGAGCGCTTTGCGTTTGTCATCGGATTCGGCGGAGCCCGTGACGATCACCACGGGGATCGAACGCGTAGCCTTATCGGCTTTGACACGTTCCAGGAACTCCAGTCCGCTCATGCGTGGCATTTTCATGTCCACCACGATGGTATCATAGGGCTGGTGTTGGACGCGCTCCCAGGCTTCAACAGGACATTCAACGAAGTCGGCCTGCCA
>CAKQNH010000314.1 GCA_934255105.1 uncultured Pirellulaceae bacterium | reverse complement strand
CAGTACTCGTCAAACGCGCCCTGGCGGTGAAAGTCGGGACTGTTGTCCAGATCGTGACACTCAAGGCACGTGTCGCGGGCTTTGTCGAGCGGCAAAATCATCTGCTGCTGCAACTCTTTTAGCCGTGCACTAGTCACGTCGATCTCGCCCAGTTCGGCGGCCACGTGCTCGCTGCCCGGTCCGTGGCAGTTCTCACAGCCGCTGCCGGTCATCAGCGGCGTGTCCTCAGGACTGACAAAGCCGCTGGTATAGGGATAGTACTTCTGCGGATTCCAGCCCGTCACATGGCAACTGATGCACTCGGGATCGTGATGCCGAGGAATCCCGCCGCGATCGTTATCGGGCTCGACGATCGAGGTGGTGGCATGCGAATGTGGCGTGCCCTGCCATATTTCATAAGCCGTGCTGTGGCACTCGCCGCACGTCTCCGAACCAACATAGGTCCGGCCGGAGGGATGCGCTGTAAAGCTCAGCCCCAGACCTTCGAAACCTGCATCCGCTAGGCGCTGTTGATACTGCGCGAACTCCTCCAACATGCGCCGCGAATCTTTAAACTGGCTTGAGATGGCAATCCTCTGATAGCGGATGGGCCGCTGCGGATCGTCGAAGATGCCCACGATGCCACCGTACATCCCTTTGGTTCCGACCTGCACCATAACCGATGCGGATCCCTCGATCGCCTGCGGCGTCAACGTCGGTTCGCCGAAGCCGCCGGCGGTCACGACCACATCGAAGCCCGGGACCTGCCGCGCCAGCTCGGCTGATTCTTCAAGCGAGGCATGAGCCAGTAGAACTTTAAAGTTGCATTTTTCTTGCTCGAGCTTTTCGGCGACGAGTTTAAGTCGCTCGACAGCGTCGAAGAACTGAATATCGCTGCTCTGAATCTCGTCCTTGTGCTCGTTACCCAGCACGGCCGTAATGCCGATCTTCCGCCCGCCGGCTTCGACGACGCGATGATCGGGGAAGAACGATTCATCAATCACATTCACGTTGGCTGACAAAAACGGAGATTCGGTGAGCCCATCGGAGCCGGCCATCTGGATCAATTCAATACTGCTGAGCTTCAAGTCGTCGATTCCCAGCGCGGCCGCGCGATAGCCCATGGTGCGGAACGATTCGACAGTAGTCTGAAACTTCATCTCCGGCTGACGACCAATGCGCCGCACTTGATTGCCCACATCGACGGGGATGACTTCCCAACCGCGATCGCGCAGTTGAGTTATCAACGTATCGCGGCGGATCAGACCACCCTTTTGATTCTCCAGTCCAGTGCAGCCGCAGGGTTCGATGTAGCCGTGCTGTTGGCCAGAGACAAACAGCACCGCTTGCGGCGCGGGCCAATCGGCAGCTAGGCTTTGATTGCGTTCGGCATCCGAAGCCACATTGGCTCCAGGGGGCAGCTCGCCAGCCGCTCGGCCATTCGGCGGTGTCGCAGTTGGTGTCGCAGTTGGTGTCGCAGCGGACTGGGCGACCGGCGGCGATGCCAAGGCGGCATGCTGGGGAGCTGTCGCTCGGACAGTTGGTGCTTCAGCAAGTGACTCTGGGGCAGGAGTCGCTTCAGCGGACGGCACTTTGGCAACTGTTTCTTCAGCCGGTGGAGATGCGACAGGTGTTGAGTCCGCGAGGGGTGTTGAACCGGCGACAAGGGAATCTGCACTCGGGGCGGCAGGGGCAGCCGAAGTGGCTGTGGGAGCGTCGGCTGTGGCCTGTGAAGAAGTGGTCGACGAAGGCTCAGGTGGTTCCGCCCGCGGGGCTTCGGAACCCTGGCAACCAATCAGGGCCAACAGACCGCACAGACTGGTCAGCTTAATAAAACGGAGCCCGTAGGTAACTCGCAGATACAATTGAATCTCCCCCAACCCTGAGTTTTTAACATCCATAAAAAATTGCGGCGCCGACGCGCGCCAAACAATATAACCGAAGACCGATTTCGCTGCTCAGTCTCGAGCCAAAAACCCGCGTCCTAGCTGGGCGTATGTTCGAAACAGGCAACTCCCCTTTGCTTGCATTTCGGTACTCGTCCTCAGCATTTCGATACTCGTACTCAGCGCAGCGATACTCGTACTCAGCGCAGCGATACTCGTACTCAGCGCAGCGGTACTCGTACTCAGCGCAGCGGTACTCGTACTCGAACACCTCGACAATCTCGAATTTAGTCGGCCTGCTATTGAACTTCGAGGCGAGCCGCGTGGGAAGTTCGTTTGATCACTGCTGCCCCTTTTCGAGTACGAGTACGAGCACGAGTACGAGTACGAGAAATAAAATAGAGGGTGGCGTTGAGCGAGAGGGGGGTCGACTCTCGAAGGGCCATCACTGCTACTTAACAACGTTCAACTGGATATGAATGGAAATTTCTTTGATGAGTTCGTGGTTGGTCGTGAGCACGACGGTTCCAAAGTCCTTGGGATTTGCGCCTGAGAAATGGGTTTCTGGAGCGCCCTTGGGGACCTCGAATTGCAGCGGAAAGAACTTGCGATTGCCGACCAGCTTGGGCTCGCCGACCTCTACCTTGAGCGCCTCGCTTGGATTCACCGAGGCGACTTGCAGATCGACTTGATCGCGTTGATCGCCTTGCACGACGACGGACATGCCGATCTTGGCCCCTTCGCTAGACTTGACGGTCCCCATCCGCAAAGCGTTCAAGCGGGAATCGAACGATGGGCCGCCGACGAACGTAAAGTCGCCCGCCACGCGTCCGGTCACCGGAACTTCGAAGGTTCCCAGCGCATCGCCCAAATCGGTTGCAAACGTGATTTTGGAACTGAGCAATCCGAGATTCAGGCCAGGCTCCACCGTGACATCAACCTCGTGTACCGCGAACGCCTCTTTGTGTTCGGGGAATTTCTCAGGGTCGAGCTCCACTTTTTGGAAATCCAGCTTAACCTTGTCAGCCGTACGCTCGTCGGTCCAGCGGAAATCCTTGAGCTCCTTACAGCGCTCCAGATAGGTAAAGATATGGAATTTGCGCGTCACACTGTCGGTAACTGCGATATCTCCCAAGGCGAGCTCGCTGGGCTCGATCACAAAGCTGCCGGCTACCTGCCCATCGACTTTCAACTGCACCTCGGGGGAATCGGGAGCATTGGTGTGAATCGTGGCCGCTTGTCCAAAGTGGCGGGCTTCGGCCACGGGCGTCCAAGTCAACGTGACGTCGGTCTCTTCGCCGGGCAGGAGTACCGACGATTTGAGCTCTCCGACGGTGCATTTGCAGGTCGAATGTCCCATGTCCAAATTTAGAGGCGCATCGCCAATATTGCGGAAGGTGAAGCTGTGCGACATCGAATCGCCGTGCTGCATGGTTCCAAAGTTGAACTGAGTGCCACCGACGACTTCCAGCTTGGGCATGCCCTTCGCTCCAGAAGCTAGCTGAGCCGAGGTTACCTTGCCTTTGACTTCAGCCATGGTCGCTCGCGAGCCGATAAATCGCTCCTCAAAACCGCTGGTCGCCACCGACGCTTGCAATAACCCCAACCCCAAGCCCAGACCTGCGCCCATGGCAATAATCAATAAAATCCGTAACATAAAACGCCCTCGTTCGTCGGTATGATTCTAGTCTGGATAATGTTTACGAAGCCAAGCCAGCATCGGTTCTGCCATGATTCGCGGTTGCTGCTCGACGAACTCCGCCGCCGCTGCCTCAGGCAATATCGGCAGCCACAATTGCTGACTGGCCAATTTCTGATCTGCGTGTGGTGTGGCTTGGTCCAATTGCTCGGCCAAGCGCCACCGCTGCTGGGCCTCTGGCCAGCGATCGGCGACAGCTAATACCACGGCCAACTGAGCATTTAACCCGATACTGCTAGGATAACGCGCCACGCTATTAGAGTAATAGCCAATCGCCGCTGCCACCCATTTTTGCGGCGGCAAGCCCGACTTTCGCGCGTGCTCGGCCAGTTCCAGGGCGTGTTTCCCAGCCATTTCCCAATTCGCATATTTGGTCGAATCGCGCGCCAACCACGCGTCCAGTGCGCCCAGCACCTCGTCTGCTAAGAGCGGAAATCGGTCGCTGGAAGCCAGCATGGCTTGACTGCTGAGCAATTGCGCCTGCCACCGCAAGGGTTCGGTATCGAGCCGATCGGCCGCGGCGGCGGCTTCGAAAAGTGCTAATTGAGCTCGCGGCTGCGGCGTTCGCAGAGCCTGTTGCATCAGCGCCCAACTGGTCGTTGTTGGCCGCCATGACTGCACCAGAAAGCAGAGCAGCCCCAGCGCTGGCAGCATCGCGATGGCCACGTGCTCGAATCGCGATAGCTTAGCGGACCGCGGTGCCAACTGCCTCGCGTTGGCCGTTCCACCCAGATCAGCTGGTGAGGCAGTTGTTGAGCGCGGGCCAGTTGCCCATCCCAAACGCCGACGGCTGGCCAGGACTAGACCGATCAGCAGCGGTACAGCCAGCCCGCTCGACTGCCACGAACCGCTGGCCAACAGGCAGAATAGCATGGCGGCCACGGCCAACCATAGCGTCCGCCGCAGCGTGCTAGAAGTCGCCCCAAGCTGCGCCATGCAAGGCCGCAGACATGCGATCAAAACGGCGGCCAACAGCCACGTGCTGACAATCACGGCTATCTCCAGGCCAGACAGCAGGCTCAGCAGTCCCACGCAGATCGTCCCACCGATCACCGCTCCCCACAGCAAGCAACGCTCTGACCAAGCGTCCAGCGTCGCGAGCCTAGCGTGCAGTTCATCGCTGTGGCACTCGCCAAGAGCTCCCGCTGCCGAGGGCGAGTTTCGGCGAGCCTCGGCACGTTCGGCTACAGCATGTTCCCCAGCCGCTTGTGTCCCTGCCGCTTGTTCCCCAGCCGCTTGTGTCCCTGCCGCCTGTGTCTCTGCCGCTTGGCGCACCGCGGTCAACAACCTCAGCCCCAACCAACCAATCAGCATCAGGCCCACCGGTAGCGACAGGCTGACGCACAGATCGAGCGGCCAATTGTGCGGATCGGCCACAATCTCGCTGGCAGTCGGCAACTTATAGAGCGGATAATAGCTTTGAAAATTCCCCAGGCCGACTCCCCACCAGGCATGGTCGCGGAGCATAGCTAGAGTCGCCAACCAGTACTCCAGGCGGTAGCTCAAACTCTTCGGCGCTTCGCTGAACACCAAGCGATCGTTGTGCCAAAGCCACCATCCGGCGGCCAGCAGCAATAGCCCCATCGCCGTTGACAGCCCCAGTACCAGCCCAGCCTGTCGCCTCAGGCGATGGACGCTCGACAATCCCCAGACCAGTCCGACCAAGCCTACCGACAAATAAGCCACTCGGCTGCGCGTTAAGAACCAGCACAGGCCCACGACTAAGATGGCCAGCCCCAAGCAGGCCCGCGGCAACCACCGCCGCCAGGTGCTAGTTGCAGTGGCCGATTGGACCGGCCGTGCAGGCTGGGGCGAGGGGGAAGCATTTTTCGAATCGATCGACGAGCTTAAAGCAGCGGAGGAGGAAGCAGCGGGGGAGGAAGCAGCGGAGGAGGAAGTGCCGGGGGAGGAAGAAAAACGACGCGGAGCGTCGTGCCACACTGTCCAGGCCAGGCCACACAATAGGACTAAGCCGCCGCTGAGCAGCACGGCTAGCGAATTGGTGAGCGCGAACGTTGCGTAGGGCTCGGCGCTATGCAGCAGCCGATCCTCGAAGCGTTTGCGCATCGGCGATCCGGCCGGCAGGTCTAGATTGGGATCCTGAGCTAAGAAGGCCTCGGGATCGGCCAAGTACTCCGCCCGCGAAAGGGGCATCTCGATCAGGACTTGCTGCAGTCCGTGCAAGGCTAGGGCTACGCAGCCGGCCAATAAAATCTGTAGCGCTGCGCGTTGCGAGCGCGGCCCGGGCAATAGCGCCAAGGCAGAGTAGTAACAGGCGGCCAGCGAAATCACTTGCCAGAAGCCGTACCAGGCCACGCGCGGATTGTTTTCTCGGCCGGCCAGCACCGTGCCGACCAGCAACCACAGCAAGCCCGCACCGATGGCCCACCAGGCGCGCGACGCAAATGGATAGCGCACACCGCAAGCGATGCAGCCCGACGTGGTCAGCGTAGCAAGTGCCAGCCAGGCTAGATTCTGAGCCGTGGCTGCGCCTTGAAAGACGCTGACCGCATCGACCGGCTGGAGCAACGACCAAACCAAGAGCATGCCCAGCAGACAAGCCGACGCGCCCCACCAGCGTTTGCC
>CAKQNH010000313.1 GCA_934255105.1 uncultured Pirellulaceae bacterium | reverse complement strand
GCTGTGTTCGGTCACCACCGCCGGGGGGCTGCTGTCGCTGGCGGCCAGCGAGTTGGTTCCGATCCGCAAATTCGGTATCTTCTCAGCGGCGGGAGTGATGAGCCTCGTGGGCATCGTCTACTTCTTCCTCCCCGCCGCCCTGCATTTGTCGCGAGTCGGCAAGCGATGGCTGCCAAAGTCACCACGCTTGGCCGCTGGACACGCGACGGCCGCCGCGGCGGAAGATAACCTCTGGTTCGGCGTGGCTCGCCGAATAGTGAAGCACTATCGGCTGGTCGGTGTCGTCTGCTTGCTGGTCACAGTTTCCGCAGGCTGGGGCGTGCGCTACTGCGAATCGAGCATCGATCTGCTGAAGCTCTTCGATTCTCGGGCGCGCATTCTGCAAGATTATCGTTGGTTAGAAGCCAACTTGGGCAAATTGGTGCCATTGGAAATCGTCGTGCGATTTCCCCAGCATACGCAACGGGAAATGGTGGGCACCATTGAAGGCAGCCCCGACTGGTCCGCGCTCAGCTTTATCCAGCGACTCGAAACCGTCACCCGCATGCAGTCGCTAATCGATCACAAGTTTGGCCCCGAAGGGGAAGACATAGTAGGCCGCAGCCTGTCCGCAGCCACTTTCACGCCACGTCTGCCCGCAGCCAACTCCGGCAACTACAGCTTTATCCAACGCAAAGCCATCGATGCGAGGTTGAGCCGCAGCAAAGAAGAATTGTCCGCCGCCGGCTTCTTGAAAATCGACCCAGTCGATGGAAGCGAACTGTGGCGGATTAGCTTGCGAGTCGCCGCCTTCCGCGACGTGGACTACGGCCAGTTCGTAAAGCAGCTCGAACAAATCACTCAGCCGCTTCTCGAAGCATACCATTCACGAGCCGAGGTGCTGGCTGAACTTGCCCGCTTGGGACCTCAGGGTTCCCCAGTAGGCAAACGCGTATTGCTGTGGAGTTACGTGGATCCAAGTCAAACGGAGAACGATTCCCACCAGACTTTTGAACACGTCCTGCAGCGCCTGCTGCAGGAGGTGCGCTGCGATGTAACTGTGCTACGAACCGATCCGAGAATCACAACGCTGACCGACTTGGAAGCGTTAGGCAAGTTAGATGCCGTCATTGCTTTGGGCGATTTTCGCGACGTGGATCTAGCGGTCGTGCAAGCCACCATACCCGATACGATCGATGCGCGGCTAGACGTTTCGCGCGCTCAACGCATTGCCAAGCAACAAGAAGCGGCGGCCGTCGAGGCCAATCTACCTCAGCTCGCTGCCACGCGACCTACCCCCGTTCGCCGACTCCTACCGCAGGCCAAACCACCTCAACAACTGGATGCCATATTTACCGGTGTCGTGCCGATCGTATACCAAGCCCAACGAGCTCTGCTCAACAGTTTGGTAGAGAGTACGGTCTGGTCGTTCCTAACGATTACGCCCATCATGATGCTCGTCTCCCGCAGCATACTCGCCGGCTCGGTCGCCATGCTCCCCAATGCGATCCCGATTGTGCTGATCTTCGGTGGTATGGGCTGGCTGGATATCCCCATCGATATCGGTTCGATGATGACCGCCAGCATCGCCCTGGGGGTTGCCGTCGACGATACCATTCACTTCCTGGCGCGGTATCGGGATGAACTCAGCCGCACGCCGGATCGCAATCGCGCGATCGAGCTAACCTACGGCCACTGCGCCGTGCCGACACTCCAAGCCGCACTGATCAGCGGCTTGGGGCTATCGGTATTTGCCTTCAGCACCTTTACGCCCACGCAGCGTTTCGGGTGGCTCATGCTGTGTATTTTAATAGCCGGTGTGGTGGCGGAATTGGTCTTGCTCCCAGCCCTGTTGGCCAGTCCCCTAGGCAAGGTCTTCACAGCTAAACCGGTTCGTACGCACGGTGAAACGCCGGCGGAGTCGGCGGACTTGCTGCACTTCGGCCCAGCTCACACCACATCGTCGTCTACTGCACTCGGGTCAAGTATCCAACATCCGCAGTTGCGAGAATCGGCCTAGCGGTTAGTTCTAATGCGCTATCCACCAAATTTGCGAAAACAGGTCCCCCACCGAAGTGCTGTGGCCCCGAGGCGAACGTTGTAGGCTCGTAACGAGTACCACGAGTTACGGCAGACCGAAGCAATTGACTATTGTGCCGCGTTTCCACGTCCCAATGAGAACAAGCGTCCCAATGCGGCACGGTTGATGTAAAGCCAAACTCTTTTGTAGCGACACGGCGATGACTCGAACACGCGGGAAGACAGGTGCGGGTCGATCCGCACGCGCTGCCCGTGCCGTAACTCGCGGTACTCGTTACGAGCCTACTCCAGGGGCGCAACAGAGGCGAGAGAATAGTCTCGTTCTCGGTCGCGGATGCAAAAGGGATGATGCAGGGTGGGAGATGCACGGTTGCCTGGGGTTGCGCTCGACTCGCTGATGCTCGCCAGCGCTCCACCCCAGGCAACCTAAGTCCGCGGCTATGCCGCTAAAGGCAAGGTGCAAGATGACGCTTGCCTCTGGATCTGGGCTTTCGGTTAGCCGCTCAATGCTCAGCCCGATTTGGGGATACCTATATAAACGAACTGGAGCTGGAGTAGGGAGGAGAGTAACGCTGACTCGATTCCAGCCGGGATGTACGGTAAGCGAACAGAGACTATAGCCGCTGCTCTACTAGTCCTCGTCTGACGTCGGACCAGCCGGCGGGGTGTTACTGTTGGGTGAGTGTGCAGTCCGTACGAATACCGCGCACGTGCTCTCGAGATTCCAGTGAAACGTCCGGCAATATATTAATATGTAGCGTTTGCGCTGGACTGGTACGGAATATGCCTAACTCCTTCGGTACATACGTCGAGCTCTAGCCTTCGCTTTAGAAGACACTCGGCGTAGTTAACGTACATCTCAGAGGAGACTAGAACTATGCGTAAGACGATCCGATTGATCGCCGTGCTGGCGGTAACTTCATTCGCGTCAGTGGGTAGCCTGACAGCCCAAGATAATGTTGTTGGCGAACTTGGTGCTCAAGTAACCGGCAACACTGCCGCCGTGGGAGAAAATGTTAAAACCGCGGCCGACAACGCCCAGGCTGCTACTTCGTCAGCAGTAGACAACGCCCAAGCCGCTACTAATGCTGCAGTGGACAATGCACAAGCCACCACTAAGAACGCAGCAAATAAAGCGCAAGCTAAGGTCGAAAAGGCTCAAGCGAAAGTACAAGGTGCCGCCGGTGCGAAGGTCGATCAAGCGACCCAGCAGGCCGACAAGGCACTCGACACTGCCAAAGCAAAGACCAAGCAAGCAGCCGATCAGGCCGCGAGAAAAGCCAATCTAAACGTCCAGGGCAACGCTCAAGTCCAATCGCAGGCAGGCGCTCAAGCTAACGTGCAGGCCGACGCGCGAGTTGAGGACGGTGAGAGCTGGCGATATCGCGACTACAACGGTCATCGCTGGTACTGGCAGGGGGAGCCCAAGACCGGCAATTGGTCCTACTGGAAAGATAACCAGTGGGTGCCCTATACCTCATCCCCACATAGTTCGCCTGCCCACGTGGGACAAGCATACAATCAAGCTTCCGGCTATGGCGCGACGACCCAGGGGAATTACCATGGACCCTATTATTTCGATAGTTCCGGTCGGCGCTATTTGATGAACAACAACACCTATGTTCCCGACCAGAGCTGGAACGACCAGTTTTATAATAATGCCTATCAGAACAACTATCGAACCTATTGGAACAACTACGGCACTTCGGCTGGAGTTGGCGCATCGGGGGCCTACCAGGGCACTTCGAACAATAATATAGGTGGTGCCGTCGGCCAAGCAATTGGCGGGCAGGCTGGTGGTCAGATCGGTGCTGGCATCAACTCTGCGATTCGCGGTAACGCCGTCCCGGCAGGCAATATTCAAGGCACCGTAAATGGCAATATTGGCGGCAACGTTGGTGGAGCTATCGGACAAGCTATCGGTGGTCAGGCCGGCGGTCAAATCGGGGCTGGTATTGGAGCCGCTATCGGCGAAGGTCGATAAGCTGCAGTCGAATAATAGCTGCACTTAGATACCCTCCCGCTTGCGGGAGGGCCGCGAGTTATGCGAGCGGGGAGGGCTGAGCGACCTAGTGCGTTGTCCGCAATCTCTCTCCGCTCGCTCCTTGCGACTCCGTCCATGGCTGGGCTTCTTTTGCCAGCCGATCCAACATGCCTTTTAGCTGGTTTGACAACTCAGACATCAACGGATCGGGCCCCTCGCGTGTTTGACGCTGGGGTTCCACTTCTATCGCTGGCCCCACCTCCATGATCGCATGTAGCGGCCGTTGCCTCTGAGTACGATCGGTCAAATCCTCTTCAATGCTCTCGATCGTTTCCAGCATCCGCGTATCGGTCGGTTGGTCCAAATAGTCGCTGGGGTGCGACGAGATCTGCTGCGCCATATAGATGTCTGCTAACTGGGACCACAGAGCTTGCTTCTCAGCGACCGTTGTCTCCTCCTTCAGCAGGCGAGGCACAATGACCGTCCGCAATTGTTTGACACGGGGCATGATGCTCTCGTCGACCTGTCGGCCGAACCACTGTTGCTCAAGTGGCACCAACAAGTGTTGGATCAGTCGTTGCTGGCGTTCGCCTAAAGGACCAGGCTGAGGAGCGCCCAAGTACTTGACTTCTTGTAGCGACAGTTGAGCTTGCAGCAGCCTGGACAGTCGCTCCAGCAGCGGCGGCGGGCTGCCGATGTAGTCCAGCGTCAGTCGCTTCTCTAACCGCTGCAATACGGGCTCGACCGCCTGTTGGAGATCTCCGCGAAACAGATACTTGATGGCCACTGGGTGAATAACGACTTTCCCGCCATCTTGCCTAAGTCGGCGTTTAGCGGCAGTGCGAGCCAGAAATGCCACGCCGTCGAGCAATGTTTGCAGGCGGTCATTGGTGCGGAAGACGGTCCCTTCAGGAAATATCACCAGCGGTCGCTTGGCCGTCGCCAACATATCCACGGCCAAATTGAGCGCCTGTCGGTCCAGTCCTTCACGATAGACGCTGAAGCCTCCGCACAATCGCATCGCCATAGATTGCCAACGACTCTGGTGAAACAAATGCCACGAAGCCATCGAGTAGATATAGAAATCCAGTTCCCGAGCAATCCAGCCCATGGCGATCGGATCGGCATAGCGGCAGTGATTCGGTGTCAGTAGTACACCGTGCCCGCGGTCTAAACTCTCACGTAGATGTTCAGCGCCGCGGACCTCGTGCGACTCCACTCCTTCAAAGTGTTTGAGGTAGTGATCCACCAGGTGCAGCTTCTGCACTAACCACGGAATCCAATCGCCATGAAAGGGCGGAATGAACTGATAGGGTTTAGCAACGATGATGTTTTGCATAGAGAATTAAACTAGCTCGCGTATCCGCGCGGATGCGCGCTGTGCCATTTCCAAGCGGTTTGCACAATATCGTTGATGTCGGTGTATTTTGGAGTCCAGCCTAACACGCGCTGGGCCAAACGACTATCCGCCACGAGTTCAGCCGGATCACCCGGGCGACGCTGCTCGATGGTGGTCGGAATTGGATGACCTGTTATACGGCGGCAGGCATCGACGACCTGGCGCACGCTCTGTCCGCGCCCCGTCCCCAGGTTGAGCTGCAGATTGGAACCCGGCTCTAGTAAATTCAGCGCGCTCAAGTGGGCGTCGGCCAAATCGTCGACATGAATGTAGTCGCGAATGCAGGTTCCGTCGGGCGTGGGATAATCCTCGCCAAAAATCCCGATCCGCTCGCGTTGCCCGAGCGCGGTCTGCAGGACCAAAGGGATCAAGTGACTCTCCGGATCGTGGTCCTCGCCAATATCCCCATCGGGGCTAGCCCCAGCCGCATTAAAGTAGCGCAGGGCTGCACAGCCGAAACCATAAGCGGCCGCATAGTCGGTCAACGCATGCTCAAACACCAACTTGGTGAAACCATACGGATTAATCGGCAACTGCGGCGCACTCTCGGAGATCGGAATCTCATCCGGCTGGCCGTACGTGGCCGTGGTGCTGGAAAAGACGATCCGCCACACTTTCTCAGCCCGCATCGCTTCGAGCAATTCGAGCGGCGCACTGACGTTGTTTTGATAGTACATGGCCGGTTGATCCACCGACTCTCCGACGAGCGCGAAGGCGGCAAAATGCATGACCGCTTCGATGTTGTATTGGACCAA
>CAKQNH010000312.1 GCA_934255105.1 uncultured Pirellulaceae bacterium | reverse complement strand
CGCCACGCACAAAAATCCCCTCGGGGACGCTCTCTCGGTGCCCTCGCGACAAATTGTCATACACCACTACCTCGTGCCCGCTGCGCAGGAGCTTGCGCACCGTATGCGACCCGACATATCCCGCACCGCCGATCACCAACACCTTCATCGCTTAGAATCCTATTAATCGTATTGTTTCACTCGACCGCTTCGCATGACCTAGCCACGCGCAAGCACACCGTCCCTTGGTCGAACTGGTCAATTGCCACCCGCAGCAGCAACCCCACCCAGCAAAATGCCGATATTGTATTTGTTGGAGTCCAGGCTTTAGCCACCCTCGCACGCGTTGGAGTCCAGGCTTTAGCCGCACCCGCACGCGTTGGAGTCCAGGCTTTAGCCGCCCTCGCACCGTTGGAGTCCAGGCTTTAGCCGCCCTCGCACCGTTGGAGTCCAGGCTTTAGCCGCCCACTCGCACCGTTGGAGTCCAGGCTTTAGCCGCCCACTCGCACCGTTGGAGTCCAGGCTTTAGCCGCCCCATGCACGCGTTGGAGTCCAGGCTTTAGCCGCACCCCAATCGCCCCAAACTCACAATCCAGCGATTGAAGCTCCTTAAACGTACACAATTCCAGCCAGGACTCGCGCTGCGCCGCCCCATGCGGACCACATCATAGCTGTTTTTCCCTGCCGCTTTAACTGCAAAGTATGCAATGGCCAGCAAGCTAAGCCGATTGCGCGAAAAAGGGACGTCTGTCAGTAGCCCCCTGCCGCCTGAGATAGGCAGCAATTGGCAAGTCAAATTCACCAACTACCTGCGCACTGAGTGCCATCTGGCCGATAACACCGTGCTGGCTTACGGCCGCGATCTACGGCGATTGTTGACCTGGATGGGCCCCACGCCGGCCAACCGGGTCAAACTGAATGACCTGAGCGAATTCGTGGCTACACTTCAGGCCGACAAGCTCGCACCGGCGTCGATTTCTCGGGCCATTGTAACGACGCGGATGTTTTTTAAGTACCTGCAATTGGAGGGCATCGTCCAAGACAATCCGGCCGAATTGCTCGGTTCGCAGAAGATGTGGGAGCGGCTCCCTAAAGCGATCACTCCCGCCGCAGTCGACCGCTTCCTGGCCGCGCCCGCCCGCTACGACACCTACTGGCTGCGCGACGTCTGCTTGCTGGAGGTGCTGTACGCTACCGGTTGCCGCGTCTCGGAAGTGAGCAACCTGCTGCTGGCCAACGTGCATCTGGACGAGGGTTTTTGTTTGGTTGAAGGCAAAGGGTCGAAGCAGCGGATGGTACCCCTCGGGGCACGCGCGGTAGCCGCCATCAGAAATTACCTAGCCGACGGACGCCCAGAGTTGCTCGGCGAGCGCGATCCGCAGCAGGCCGTGTGGCTGTTGCTCTCGCGCACCGGCAAACGCCTGCGGCGCGAAGCCATGTGGGAGCTGGTCAAACGCTACGCCCTGCGTGCGGACATCGACCCCGCTGTCAGCCCCCATACGCTTAGACACAGCTTTGCCACGCACATGTTGGCCGGAGGTGCCGATCTCCGGCAGATACAAGAGCTGCTGGGGCACGCCAGCATTCAGACCACGCAAATCTACACATCCGTAGACAGTTCGCGGCTCAAACGAATCCATCAACAATTCCATCCCCGAGCCTAGCTCGTGGGATAAGCTTCCAGCTTGTCTTCGCAAAAGTGGGATAAGCTTCCAGCTTGTTATAGCAAAAGTGGGATAAGCTTCCAGCTTGTCAGCAGAAAAGTGGGGTAAGCTTCCAGCTTGTCAGCGGATTGTCAGGGAGTCATCGCAGAGCTAGAAGCTTACGCCACTTATTGGTGCCTCCCGTTCCTTCGCAACTTCGCGTAAGCTATGCACTCATACCTTCCAGCTAGTTCTCACCCTGACATCATTTGTGCATTGCCATGACCGTTCGCACTCGATTTGCCCCCAGCCCTACTGGCTTTCTTCATATTGGTGGAGTTCGCACAGCGCTTTTCAATTGGCTGCTAGCGCGCCAGGCGGGCGGACAATTCATTCTACGGATCGATGACACGGACGCTGGCCGCAATGTCTCTGCAGCCCTAGCACCGATTCTGTCGGGTTTCCAGTGGTTGGGGCTCGACTGGGACGAAGGCCCCAGCCCAGACGGGACGGATTCGGTCGGACCGCATGGTCCCTACTTTCAATCGCAGCGCGGCGAGCTCTATCAACGGGCGGCCGCCCGTCTGTTAGCCAGCGGGCATGCGTATCGCGACTACGCGCGCGCCGACGAACTGCAGGTCCAGCGCGAAGCGGCTGAAAAGGCCGGCACTACATTTGTCTACGATCGGCGATGGATGGCCCAGGATGACGCCCAGGCGGCCGCCTTCGAAGCCGAAGGTCGCGCGTCGGTCGTGCGGCTCAATATACCTCGCGAAGGCACCTGCACTTTCCACGATGAAGTTCGCGGACAAGTCGAATTCAATTGGGCCGATGAGCAAGACCATGTGATCCAACGCGCCGACGGAACCTGCTTGTACCACTTGGCGAGCGTGGTCGATGATTACGAGATGAAGATCACGCACGTCGTCCGGGCGGTCGAACACTTGAGCAACACGCCGCGGCAAATCTTTATCGCTCAGTCGCTGGGCTATCCGCTGCCAATCTACGCGCACTTACCCTACGTGGCCGAGCCGGGCGGGCCGGCCAAGATGAGCAAACGCAAACTGGATAAATATCTCAAGCACAAAGACTTTGCCAATCTGTTTGCCGTCGGTCAGACCGTAGCTGAGCGGGCTGGCCTGACGGTTGACAAAGACACCTTCAATCCAGTTATCGTGGACTTCTATCGATCTATCGGCTTCCTTCCCGACGCCATTTTGAACTACTTAATGCTGCTCGGTTGGTCGCTGGACGATAGCACCGAAGATTTTACTCGCCAGCAGATGATCGATTCGTTTACGCTAGGGCGGGTGACCAAAGCCCCAGCTAGCTTCGATCCCCAGAAGCTGGTCTCCTTCCAAGCCCGCTGGATGCATAAACTGCCGCCCGAGCAAAAGCTTGAGCTCTGCTGGCCCTATCTGCTAGCCGCCGGTTGGGTTGACGCTCCGCTTGAGCAATCCGACTCGCCGCAGCGCGCCAGGGTCCAGCAGGTAATAGCTGCGGCAGACGACCGTATCAAGCTGGCCGGAGACATCCTCGATTTCGATGACTTCTTTGTGGCCGACGAAGATTTGAAATACGACTCGGCGGCCTTTGCCAAGCGATTGCAGCAAGATCCCGCTGCGGTGGAACTCTTGCGAGAATTCCGCCAGCAGTTGGCCGAGCTAGTCGAGTTCACCTCGGCCAGCACGGAGGCTTGCATCAAGCAGTTTGTTGAAGCGCGAGGTATCAAGTTCAATCAGATCATCCACGCCCTGCGCGTCTCGGTAACGGGCAAAGCTGTTGGCTTTGGCATGTTCGATACCCTGGCCATACTTGGCCAGCAGCGCTCGCTAGCGCGCATCGACCGTGCCCTCTCCCGCGTAGAACCTGCCGTAGGCTCGTAACGAGCGGTTTCGGTTTGCCGTAACAGCGCTCCGCTCGCTCGCGAGCCTACAAATCAACAATGCTCGCGAGCCTACAAAAACAACGCCTGCAATTGCTCAACGGTATTAAACGACCAGGCCTGCGGGTTATCTTGAGTGTCGATGGTCATAGTTCGCGCATCGGCGAACAAAGATTGCAACGAGCGTTTTTGGCGGTCGAGCAGAGCGACTGCTTGCGGCCAAAGCCGCGAATGCAGCAAGCTGGGAAACGGTTCTGCTCGCAGCTCTCCGGCGGCAGTGCGCATTTGAAAGGCAACCGCATCTATGTCCTGTCGCATTTCCCCAGCGTCCTCTGTCGCAGCACCGTCTGCGGCTGATGGAAGTTGCTCGAGCACGCCAGACAGTTGCTTAAACCAAGCAGCCCGCCAAACGAGCAGATCGCAACTGAGCAACAGCAACCAGCCTGGCTGATGTTGCTCGCGATGCTTCAAAGCTGTAGCCACGCCTGCCACAGGTCCCTGGTCTGCCTGCCAATCGACCAAACACTCGACTCCCAAGTCCGCGTAGCGATTGGCTCGATCGGCAACAATTTCAACTGAGTGCCCTTGCCTGATTAGCTCGCAGCGCAGGGCCAATAGCAGCGGGCTATCGTCTACTTGCACGCGCGCTTTGTCGCTACCGAAACGCGAACTGCGGCCACCGGCCATGATGTATGCCGGGCATTGTTCGGGGCGAAGGGGCTGCGGATTTTTAAGAGATTGGTCCACGAGCATCGTCCTTCGCTCTTAGGCTGTGAATTTTTACGTAGCGGAACTCGCCAAGAGTTTCGGCAGCCGAAAAAAAGTTGTGACTTCGACAGCAGACAGAAGTCGCGCTCAGTACCCTCTCGCTTGCGGGAGGGTCGGACGAATCGGTATTCAGCAGCCGGAAATGCATGGTCGCGTGTTTTCTCCCTCCATCGCAAAGAGCAAGACAAAAAAATGGAGGCAAAAAATGTGCGCGCTGGGCTATTTCCCTACCTCTATTTTCCTACCAGAAAACGAGTCGGGTTGGCTCCCATTCCAGATACGAATCAATCCTGAGGTAGGAAGATGGAGGTAGGAAAATTGGTGTCGATTTAATGAATCTTCTAACCTTCCATTTTCTAACCGTTGATCGCTCACCTCGACTTCCCATGCCCGACAATTGCCCCATCGATGTTGCTCATTTAGCAAGCCACCAATTCGACAGCCTCGACAGCCGAAAGTCTTGGCGACTTCCGCTACTGCGCAGGCTAATTTCGCGGAGCGAGAGGCGACACTGAAATACTAGGAAGCATCGGCGGCTTCTTGCCGATCGCGCTCGAACTGAACTCGCGCCCAGCTCCAGGCCGCCACGGTGCGTGGGAATCCGATGGTATTCATTCCTTGGAAGATGGCTTGCACGACCTCTTGCTCAGACGCTCCGGCCTGCATTGCGCGGCGCACGTGGCTGCGCAGAGCCGATTCAAGCCCCGCGCCCACCGAGACGCCGATCTTGATGAGAGCACACGTTTTTTCGTCCAGTGGCCCCACCTCTTCGACGGCGGCGGCCATCCGGTCATGGGCCTGGGTAATTTCAGGAAACGCTTCCTGAAGATCCCGGTAGGTTCCTGGAAGTTTTGAAGTTTTTGGTTGATTCATAGCATTCTCCAGCGTCAGGGCCTATGGGTCGGCCTATTAGTACCTATTAGTAAGTAACTGCCCAACAATATTGAAACCCCTCACGTCTGGGCTCGCTCGCTCCAAGCCAAACTGGCCGCGAAGAGCCAACCGAGTATAAAGCACAGGCCACCGGAAGGGACGATGGCCCAGTGTCCCATCTGCCCCAGGTAGACCATGGCATAGAGTCCGCCGCTAAACAGGGCAATCCCCAGCAGCAGGAACACGACTGCCCCCCAGCGACGCTTGGAGAACACCTGGCCGGCCGAGAGCCCGAGGGCCAGGATGGCGACCGTATGGATCATGTGATATCGCACCGCTACATCGCATTGACTCAACCGCTTGACCACATCCTCCACCGGCAGCCCCTGCTTAAGCAGACTGTCTTCTAAACCGTGCGCGGCGTTGGCACCGATGGCGACACCGCACGCTCCTAATAATCCCGCGATTAACACAGCCCAGCGCATCGATTGGTCGTCCCTAAATTACTTGGCTATACGATTGCTTGTACTCATTCGCTTTGGCACCCTGCCGCTTGCGGGAGGGTCGGACGTTTCAGCGGCCGGGGAGGGGGCGTCAAACCATTTGACTCCTTCGTTCCCAGCAGCCGAAAGTCTTGGCGACTTCCGCTACGGCCTGAAGTCTGGCGTCTCCAGGTGCTCCGCAATCTAAAATCTACAGCTCGTAGATTGGCGTCAGCTTGCCGCGCAAATATGCGACCAGTGGTCGCGCATCCAAGGGTGAACCACACGCACTCTCAATCAGGCTGACGGGATGGTAACAAGCGCCGTGTGCGTGGACTTTGTCTCGCAACCAAACCAGCAACGGCTGAAACTGCCCCTGGGATATCAGTGGATCGAGCTCACCCAGCTCGCGCTGCATGGCTTCCATCAACTGCGCTGCATAAATATTGCCCAGCGTGTAGGTCGGGAAATAGCCGATCAGCCCTGCGCTCCAGTGTACGTCTTGCAAGATACCTTCGCTATGACTGGGAGGTCTGATACCCAG
>CAKQNH010000311.1 GCA_934255105.1 uncultured Pirellulaceae bacterium | reverse complement strand
CATCACCCCTAGCGAACGCAAATGGTGGGGAGTCAGCCCGGGCAATCGAGTCGAGGTGTTTGATACCGACTGTGGACCCATTGCCATCCAAATCTGCTACGACATCGAATTCCCCGAACTGACGCGCATCGCCGCCAACAAAGGTGCCCAGCTCGTGTTCGTCCCCTTCAATACCGATACGCGGCATGGATATCTACGCGTCCGCTACTGTGCACAGGCCCGCTGCGTGGAAAACCACATGTATGTCGCCATCGCGGGTTGCACGGGCAATCTGCCCTTCGTCGAGAATTCGGATATTCACTATGCCGAATCGGGTATCTTCACACCCGCCGATGTTGAATTTGCCCGCGACGGGATCGCGGCCGAATGCAATCCCAATGTGGAGACATTGATCATCCATGACCTCGACTTTGAACAATTAAGACGCCACCGCGAAGCGGGCTCAGTGCAGAACTGGAACGACCGCCGTCGAGAGCTCTACCGCGTGGTCTACGATGAAGACGGCAACGCGCACAATATATAACTCGTAGCATGCACACCCTTTCCCGCGTGCTATGGTTGGCGAGAAAGCAACCTTGGACTGCTGCGACTTGTCGTAGCTTTTGGCGGTGGCCGAGCGGCGGTAATAGTTTCAACGGTAAGAATATGTCTGGCGGCGGGCTAGGCATCAAGACTTGGCTGTGGATCGCGTTTTTCCGTGTTGCCAGTTATTCTCTGTGGTGAGGATGCGCGTGAAAATTACGACACGTCGTAGCAGCCCAAGGAACAGGTGACTATGAATCGAGCGAAACTTGCGAGCACCTATCGAGATGCATTGCTCAGTGACGTTATCCCGTTTTGGCTACGGCACGGTCTAGACCACGAGCAGGGTGGCTTCCTGACAGCTTTGGACCGCGACGGGACGGTCATCGACGATGACAAATCGATCTGGTTTCAAGGGCGAGCAGCGTGGATGTTCGCAACGCTTTTCAATACCGTCGAGGCGAATCCGCAGTGGTTGGCAGCCGCGCAGTCCGCAGTGGGATTCTTGCGACGACACGCTGCCAGTCCCAACGGTAAACTCTATTTCACTACCACGCGCGATGGCCGCCCGCTGCGCATGCGGCGGTATGTGTACAGTGAAGCGTTTGCGGCCATCGCCAACGCGGCACTCGCGCGCGCTACCGGAGACTCGCAAGCGGCCGCAGACGCAGTAACCTTTTTCGAAAGCTACCTGACCTATTCATTCGAACCGAATAGGATGCCTGCCAAGGTCGATCAGAAAACGCGTCCGACGATGGGCATCGGCCCACTGATGATCGCCATCGCTACCGCTCAGGAAATCCGCGAAAACCTGGGAGACGTGTCCGCCAACGGTCGCACCTGCACCGCCTGGATCGACTGGGCTATCGAGCAGATTGAACGGTACTTTCTCAAGCCAGAGTACGAGGCATTGATGGAAGTGGTTGCCAGCAACGGTGAAATCGTTGACCACTTCGACGGTCGGCAACTGAATCCCGGACATGCGCTCGAGTGCGCGTGGTTTATCTTGCACGAGGGAAAGCAGCGCGAAGATCGACATTTGATAGAACTTGGTCTGACGATTCTGGACTGGATGTGGAAGCGCGGCTGGGATGAACAGTACGGCGGCCTGTTCTATTTTCGCGACCTGCGTGGGCTGCCAATTCAGGAGTACTGGCACGACATGAAGTTTTGGTGGCCGCACTGCGAGGCCATCATCGCCACGCTGCTGGCCTGGACCATCACGGGCAATGAAAAGTACGCTGCTTGGCACGAACAGGTTCACGAGTGGAGCTTCCGCCATTTCCCCGATGCTCAGTTTGGCGAATGGTACGGCTACTTGCATCGCGATGGTCGCATCTCCACGCAGCTCAAGGGGAATATGTGGAAGGGACCGTTTCACTTGCCTCGCATGCAGTGGTATTGCTGGCAATTATTAGATAGGCTGTGAACTTCCAAAATATGCGGTCGCCAGAGGTATGCGGCCTATCTCTAGAAAGCCCTGCATGAACCCACCACTGACTGTCCAACCCGCAGCCACTCGAACCGCCTGGCTATGCGTCGTGCTTCTGCTGCCAGTCGCATTGTTGAATTACCTGGACCGGCAGATGCTGGCTTCGATGCAATCGTCCGTCATGGATGCTATCCCGTCGCTGGGCGAGGCCGAGAACCGGGAGGAGTTGTGGGGATTCATGCTGGGCCAGTTCAAATGGGTCTATGCCGTATTCAGTTTGATCGGCGGCTACATCGCGGATCGATTTAGCCGCCGCTGGACGATTTGCGCTAGCCTGTTCGTGTGGTCCATCGTGACCTGGTGGACCGGACATGTCTCGACCTACAACGAATTGCTGTGGGCCCGGTCCTTGATGGGAATTAGCGAAGCTTTCTACATACCGGCGGCACTAGCCCTGATCACCGATCACCATACCGGATCGACTCGCTCACGGGCGGTGGGGCTGCATCAAATGGCCATCTATATGGGCGTGATTTTCGGTGGCTTTGGGGGATACGTCGCGGCCGATCCCCATCTGGGCTGGCGATTGGCCTTCAACGTGTGTGGCGTGGTGGGTGTGCTCTACGCCTTTCCACTGCTAGCCTTTCTGCGCGACGCTCCGAAGCTCAGTTCAGAACCGCAGACGGCATCTACTTCGTCACCATTGCGTACAGTTCGCGAACTATTGAGCAGCCGTTCCTTCAATCTGCTAGTCCTATACTTCACCTTACCCGCGATGGCTGGCTGGGTCGTACGCGACTGGATGCCAGCTATTCTCAAGAAAGAATTTCATATCGGCGAGGGCCAAGCCGGTGTGGCAGCCACCCTGTATTGGCAAGTGGCTGCGATCTTCGGAGCTCTCATCGGCGGTTGGCTAGCCGACCGCTGGATGAAGCACAATCCACGTGGACGCATTTACATCAGTGCAATTGGTATGAGCTTTATCGTGCCAGCTATCTTTGGGGTAGGTAATGCGAGTTCGCTCGTAGTCGCTGTGGGCTTCCTAATGCTCTTCGGCTTGGGCTGGGGTTTCTTCGATAGTAACAATATGCCCATCCTGTCGCAAATTGTCAGACCACGCCTCCGCGCCACCGGCTATGGCATCATGAACTTCGTCAGCATTAGCTGCGGTGGATTGGCAGACTGGGGCTTCGGGGTTTTGCGAGATCGCGACGTGCCTCTGAATATTATCTTTGGCGTCTTTGCCTCGGCTGCGATCATCTCGATCTTCTTGGTCCTAATGATTCGTCCTAATCCCGAACTTGCAGCCCGGGAAAATTCAGCGTGACTACACGGTCGAGCAACACGTAGGCTCACCCGTGCCGTAACAACGCGTTGCTCGTAACGAGCCTACGCCCCACACTAACCAAAGGAACAAATCATGGATCGTCGTCAATTGCTGGTGAACTCTGCGCGCACGATCGGCGCTGCCGCATTGCTTCCACTTGCCCCCGTCGCTCGGGCCGATACAACCCCGACAGATGACACCTCTGCGGCGGCAAAGGACAGTGACTCCGGTCGTGCGAGCCATTTTGTTCCGAATCGCATCGGTGTATCGACTTATTCCTTCTGGCGTTTTCGCGACGATTCAAAACTCACTATGCCACAGTGCATCGACTTGGCGGCCGAGATGGGATTCGATGGTGTTGAACTGTTGCGCATTCAAATGGATGATGTGTCCGATAGTCATTTACAGAAACTGAAGCGACAGGCATTTGTCAATGGGCTCGACCTGATCGGCATGTCGACTCATCAAGGGTTCGTTTCACCCGATGCAGAAGTTCGCCAACGGAATATCGAGGCCACCATCGGCTTCATCGAGATGGCATACAAACTGGGCATTCCGACCATCCGCGTCAACACTGGCCGCTGGGGAACCACCAAGAGCTTCGATGAATTGATGGCTAACAAAGGCGTCGAGAAACGCTTGGAGGGTTACACGGACGACGAGGGCTTCGAGTGGGTCATTGATGCATTGGAGAAGTGCCTTCCGGTGGCTGAAAAATGTGGTGTGATTCTAGGGCTGGAGAACCACTGGGGGCTGGGTAGTACGGCCGAAGGTGTCATGCGGATCATCAAGGCGGTCGACAGTCCGTGGTTGAAAGCCACGTTGGATACTGGAAATTTCTTCGAGCGTCGGCATGAGCAATTCGAAATGATGGCTGCTGACACGGTGTTGGTACAAGCCAAAACCTATTTCGGGGGTGGCACTTGGTACGACATCGACGTCGACTATCCGGGAATTGCCAAAATTCTCCAAGCCGCCAATTATCGCGGCTATATTTCGCTGGAGTTCGAAGGCAAAGAAGACTTCCAGACCGCCGTCCCCAAGAGCTTGGCGCTACTGCGCGAGGCATTCGGAACACGTTATTAGAAATAACTTGCAGTGTACGGATATTTAGATACTTCTCGCTGAACGCCACCATATGCGTCGCGCTAAATCAGCAGCACGCTACCTTTGGTTGCATTTTCGTACTCGTACTCAGCCGTAGGCGGTACTCGTACTTCTACTCGATGCCCATGCGAATCGAGGAGTACGAGTACCATTTCATTGAGTACGAGTACGAAAAATCGAGACTGTCGGTGGCGTTCAGCGAGAAGTGTCGATATTTAACGTACATTAAGCTTCCAGTGCTATAGTTCAATGGGAACCAAAAACATGAAAACTGAATCGAAAGCGGCGCGCATCGAAACGCGTGTTTCGGCGGAGCAGAAGGAGCTGACGATATCAACGGACAGCTACACAATCACATCGTGTACCACGTGGGCGGGGCGATTGTCGGTGATGGTTTGCGGCCGCGAGTTGTATGGATAGGTTAACTGCTCATGATCCAAACCAAATAGATGCAGCAGCGTAGCTTGGAAATCATTGGGAGTCACTATGTTCTCGACGGCTCGATGCCCTACCTCATCGGTCTTTCCGTAAACCATCCCTGGCCGAATGCCTCCTCCGGCCAGCCACAAGCTGAATCCCTGGCCGTTGTGGTCGCGGCCTGCCTTGGCGATCGGTCCTTGCGTCACCGGCAATCGGCCAATCTCGCCCCCCCAATGCACGATGGTTGAATCCAACATGCCACGCTGCTTGAGATCCTGCACCAACGCGGCCGATGGCTGGTCGGTCTTGCGGCAAATGCCGGGCAGGCCCGCAGCGATGCTGCTGTGGTGGTCCCAGGGTTGGTTTGAGTGAAAGAGCTGAACGAAGCGCACGCCGCGCTCCACCAAGCGCCGCGCGATCAAACAACGCGTGCCATACTCGCGAGTCTCGTCGCGGTCGAGCCCATACATTCGATGCGTGGCCTCAGTCTCGCGGCTGATGTCGAGCGCTTCGCTGGCAGCGGTCTGCATCCGGGCCGCCAATTCATAACTGGCGATGCGAGCTTCCAGCTCCGCTTCCTGAGGATGCACTTGCAGATGCTGTTCGTTCAGCTCGCGCAGCAGCTCTAGGCTCTGCCGTTGAAACACACCGCGCATGTGCGGGGGAGCTTCCAAATTCAGAATTCGCGGCTCGCGTGGCCGCAGCACCGTTCCTTGAAAGAGAGCCGGCATGAATCCATTGGACCAATTGGTCACGCCATCGACGGGCAGTCCACCAGGATCGCCGAGCACCATGTAAGCGGGTAGGTCTTGCGATTCGCTCCCCAACCCGTAGGTCAGCCACGAGCCGAGGGTAGGGCGACCGAGCACCGCTGGTATGCCACCATGGAAGTAGCGAATGTTCACTTCATGGCCGTTGGCTCCCGTGTGCATGCTGCGTATCAGGCAGATATCATCTACGATCGACGCCGTGTGTGGCAACAGCTCCGACAACTCCGTACCGCACTGGCCGTGCGGTTGGAAGCGGAATGGGCTACCATACAACTGCTTGCTAGCATCGTTGACAAAGCTGTACTGTATATCCCCAGCGTACTCGGTACCATTCAAACGGTTGAGCTCGGGTTTCGGATCGCACAAGTCCATGTGCGATGGCCCGCCGTGCTGGAACAACGAAATCATGGCAGTGGCGCGCGGCGGGGCAGGGGGCAAGCGAGCGTGCAAGTCGCGATGCGGCTGGGCCTCGATGGCCGGAGGTTTGGCCGCAGCCGGCTGATTCTTTAACATCCACGCCAAAGCAACAGAACCAATTCCCATGGCTTGTCGCGCCAAAAATTCGCGCCGCCAAATTCTATGCATCATTGGTACACTACCCTCTTAACAT
>CAKQNH010000310.1 GCA_934255105.1 uncultured Pirellulaceae bacterium | reverse complement strand
GACAATCGTTCTACGTACTTCGAAAAACGATTGGGACAATCGTTCTACGTACTTCGAGAAACGATTGGGACAATCGTTCTACGTACTTCGAGAAACGATTGGGGACAATCGTTCTACGTACTTCGAGAAACGATTGGGGACAATCGTTCTACGTACTTCAAGAAACGATTGAGACAATCGTTCTACGATCAAGGCTGCGAATAGAATTTTCAAAGTTGCATGTTACATACGGGGTAGTGCAAGATGCCAAACCCTGGGCGTGCGAAGGCGACGGAGGGATCCATGCAATTATCACGGCGTACATTTCGTTGGATGCTAGTCTTAACCGCTCTAGGTAGCGCCGGTTGTCTACCGGCGCGGAAGCTGACCGTCGCCGAGGCTTCACGCGGAGCGTGGCAGCCTACGCCGCTCGCGGCGGAAATCGCCCAAGCAGGTGAGCCAAGCGAACTTGCAGAACCAACCAGGACTGCAGCGGGCTCAGCGACGGTGCCGACGGCGGGTGAGTTTAACGAACCTTCACGACTGGCAACCGGCGAAAGTGGAGATCGCTCTCCGTTTCAGTTAACTGCCTACCGCTCGCCCGGGATCGGTTCTTCGGCTGTAGACCGCTCCGCAGTTACAGGCCGCTCCGCAGTTACAGGCCGCTCCGCAGTGCAGTCGCAAGAGACCGCCGCCGACGCTGGCAATATCGATTCAGCCCCTGCGTACGCCATACCCGGGGCGGATAAGTCCGCCGCTGACATTTCCGCCTCCAATGTTGCGACTGTGGCCCCGGCCATGAGCGCCCCGGCCATGAGCTTGGAGCAGTTCGAATCGATCGCGCTTTCCAATAACCCTACGCTGCGCGGCATGGCGGCCACTACCCAAAAAGCGGCCGGCTACCGAACTCAAGTCGGCTTGCGAGCCAATCCGCGCATGGGGTATCAGGGGCAGCAGTTGGCCGACCAGAGCACCGATCAACATCTGGCTTTTGTCGAACAAGAAATCGTCACCGGTGGCAAACTGGCACTCAATCGCCGCGTGCTCAACGAGGCAGTGCAGGCTCAACTGCACGAACTGGAGTCGCAACGCATGCGTATCCTGAGCGACGTCCGTTCCAAGTTCTATGAAGCCTTGGCTGCTCAGCAGCGCATCGAGTTGATCCATGACTTCCAAACGGTGGCCGATAAGGGCTTCGAGTTAGCGGAACTGCGCATGGAAGCCTTGGAGGGTTCGCGGATCGACGTCTTGCAGGCCAAAGTTCAGAAGAACGAAATCGATTTGGCCTATCAGCAAGCGCAGATCGCGTATCGAGCAGTTTGGAAAGAGCTGGCAGCCTTGGCAGGAGTCAGCGAGTTGTCCCCGGCTCGTCTGGCGGGACAGTTACCTCGATCTGAAGAGTCGCTGGATTGGCAAGCGGTCTCGACTACGATCCTCAGCTCCAGCCCTGAAATGCAGGCCGCCCAAGCTCGCGTCCGCCAGGCGCGGGCGCTGCTGCAACGCCATGGCGTGCAGGCTATTCCAAACCTGACAATGCAACTGGGCGCAGGGGTCGATAGAGGTACCGATTCAGGGATGATCAATGTTCAGGTTGATGCGCCCATCCCGGTCTTCAATCAGAACCAAGGCAATATAGCAGCCGCGCGAGCCGAGTACACTCGCGCGCTGATGGACGTTGCACGTATCGAGAATTCAATTGCTGCGCGAGTAGCCGCCGTTTCGCAGAGCTATCAATCGTCGGCTATCGCGGTAACGAAATATTCGCAGGAGATCTTGCCCAACGCGGAAGAGTCGATGGGGCTGGCAGAAATCGCTTACAAAGCTGGTGAAACCGACTTCATCCAAGTACTGATAGCTCGCCGAACCTATTTCGATACCACCCTGCAATTCATAGTCGCGCAAACTCAGCTCGCTCAAGCTCGCGCACGCGTCGATGGATTTGTGCTCAGCGGCGGGCTCGACACTATGAACGACCAGAGCGGCGACGACTCGCTGCGCGGTCTGACATTCAGCCAGCAGTAATCGCTTGGCTTACTTGCTTAGGTGCTCGACAAACCAAGCTACCATGGCTGCGGTCGCTTGTTGAGCATCATCGCCACTAAATCCATGCCCCGCCTCGGGGAACTCGATCAATTTGCATTCGACACCGGCCTGCTTGAAAGCCGCTTGAATATTGCGGCTATGGGAGATCGGTACCAATTCATCTTTGACACCGACCAGCAATAGGGTCGGCGGATCATCGGCGGAGACGTGCAGTAGCGGCGAGTCGACTTCGGCGGTCGCCGCGTCGATCTGCAAGGCTGGAAATCTAGCGTAGGCAGGCAAGCGATCGGGCGCATCCTGGGCCATGATCCGCAAGTCGGTGGGTGCCACGTATGCCACCACCGCTTGAACCCGGTCGCTGACCCGCTCGACGGCGTCCTTTGACTTCGGGTCTCCTGCATCGGAGGCGGTCCCCAGCATCAGCGACAGGTGGCCGCCGGCGCTCATCCCATAGACGCCGATGCGCTGTGGATCGATGTGGAACTTGTCGGCGTTGAGCCGGATGAACCGCACGCTGCGGCGCACGTCGGAGACCGCTTCAGAAATGGAGAATTTTGGACTGCTGCCGTGCCGCACAGCAAACACGGTAAACCCCTTGTCGGTCAATGGGCGGAACATCTTCTGCGTCTGCTCGGGAGGTGACCAACTGGAATACCAACCGCCACTGACCATGAACAGCACCGCACCACCATTGGCATTTTCGGCTGGTGTGAACACATCGCAAGTCATCGCCAAGCCGAACTTGTGGCCGTAGACCACGTCGGGAGTAATCTGCACCTGCTCTTGCACTTGCTCTTGCTCTTGCACCTGCACCTGCTCTCGGGCAGGCTCTTGGGCTGAGGCTGCGTTAGGCCCGCCTATGGCGAGTGCGAAGACGATTAGCGATGGCACCAAGTGAGCGGTGATAAATGAAGATCTCAAAGCGGTGTTCCTTTTTTTCAGGGGATGAAATAGTATCCTCCCGCCCCCGTGCCCGCTTGTCGGGCTGGAGCGCAAGTTTACCAGCTAGTTTGTCACGCCACGCACAAATACCACTTCCGAAATTATATCGCGAGTTGGTGCGCTGGCGGCTTTAGAGTCAAAGCTCCTTTACTGGTGGGACAAGCGTGGACCGCTAAAAGTTTGGGGGTTGTATGCAATTCGCATTGGCGCAAGTTTTGTGCACTCGGCACTGTGGGTTTTTGAAAACTCAAACTCAAACTCAAACTCAAACTCAAACTCAAACTCAAACTCAAACTCAAACCAATACCCTGCAAGAGGTGGTTTAAGTTTGAGTTTGAGTTTAGGTTTAAGTTCAAGAAGCCGCTGAGCAACTCTCAATCTAGTAGAAACGGAGACCAGTTTTACGGAACTAAAACGTGGGCGTGAGATGAACTCAAATCGTCAGTCAATCCCAAGTTTTATCAGCCCAGGACAAGCCTGCGACGGGGCAGGGATCGCTGGCGTTCAGAAGGCAGCTTGGGCGATCTGGAATTTTGTTACCACCCGTCCGCCAATCAAATGCTCCTGGATAATCTGCTCGATGTTCTCGGGGGTGCAGTGGCCGTACCAAGTGCCGTCGGGGACAACCGTCATAATCGGGCCACCTTTGCAGATGCCCACGCACCCCATCTTAATGCGCAGGATACCGCCGCTTCCGTCCAGCTTGAGCTCCTTGAGCCGCCGTTTTAGGAATTTCCACGATTCGAGCATCTGTTGGGAGCTGGCACATTTGGCTCGCCGCCGGTCAAGGCAGAGCAGCAGCATCCGCTGAGCGTCGTTCAGGCCCAGCTTCTCGCACTTCTGCTTGGTTGCCTTGTTTTTGGGTGAATTCATCGGCTTAGGGTCGCTTTCTAACCAAAATTCGGATTGACGGCTTTGCGAATCGGTTTATTATTTATTGAGACTGAATTTCAACAAGCCGAATGCTGGTGGAAATCGCGTGCAAAACGACACTATTATAAACGTCTTTCCGGGTGCCAACGCACAGCAACGATTGGTTTTAGCGCGAACCTGCACCATGTGCGGGCTAGAGCACATGGTCTTGCGGCAGGAGTCGCATTCGCCGGATGTGGGTTGGTTTGTGCAGAATCAAGTCGCCATAGAGCCTGGGCAGGTGGCCGGGCTGAAGATGACGCTTTCACCCGCCCTGGCTACGCGTGGAGCGGCTGCAAGCGGTTCCAACTCCGCTCGACTGTCTCGCGCGGCCCAAGCGTCGAATCGCTACCAGGCGGCCACTGAGTCGCCCGTGCTGCTGAAGTTCGAGGCGGCGGGTTAAGGCCGGATGAATCCCCAACTGGCGGCCAGTGCATCGGCGGCTTGCTCGATATCGGTAATCTCTCCCCAGCCACCATTGCGCAAAAAGGCGTGGGCAAATTCGTGAGCGATGACGTAATCGGTGAAACCAATGGCGGTTTCATTGAGTTTAGGTCGCAGCACTACGCAGCGACTGACCATCGCTCCCGATGGCGGACAAGCCATGAACAGCTTCCAGCCGGTGCCAGGGGTATAGTCCTCCAGCGTGATGCGAAACGTTTCGTCTTCGATAAAGTCGAGTTGCACCGATTCGGGGAGCGCGCGCAGCACCCAGCCCAGACGCTGCTGGAGCTGCGGGTGCGAAGCAAACTGGGCTAGTTGGTCATGGAAGCGAGCGATAATCATGGACTTAGTCAAGCTACTCCTGCTGTAATGCAAACAGAATAATGTTAATGCCAATGCGGGCTGCGTCTTCGCGAATGTAGCCGTGGCATTGCAGCGAATGCCGACTCTCCAGTGCGCAGCTCAAATCGAGCGGCGAAAACACAACCGCGATGCGATTATCTGCTCGGCCCACCTCCAACCGTGGAGCGATGCGTCGCTGACTGGCAACGATGCTATCTCCCGATAGATCGGGATCGATCACGCTGACTTGGCGAATGTCAAAACCATAGTAATCTTTGGTTAGCAGCGGATGCGAGTCAGGGAGATTCTCAAGCGGCTGGTCGAGCGTTAGCGCAATTTCCCTGCGAAAGCTAGTGGCAAAGGCTTCGTCGGCGCAGATCGCATCGGCAAATAAGAAGCCGCCGTTCTTAAAGTAGTCCCGCAGCGCACTGCGTTGCAGTTCGGTCAACCGCAGCTCACCTCGGCCGTGCATAAAGACCAGCGGATATTGTTGCAAGCTGTCGGCGGTGATGTCGATCATCCGCTCATCGCCGCTGATTTGAAATGGACTCTCTTTGTCCAGCCACTGCACGAGGTTGGGGATGGCGCGAGCCGCATCGTCGGCACCGGCATTGTGTTTCAACTTGGGCAGGATGAACAATCCGCGATCGGTGGGTAGCAGATTCTGTATTTCCTCTAAGACCGTGACCGTGTCCAACTTCTGCTTCAGCTCGCGACCGGTAGCATAGGACAGCACGTTGATACCGATCTTTGTAGATAGATCCAAATCCTTTTGGACGGCTGTCGAAAAATCGGGTTTGATGCCGTAGGGTTGGTTCAACTGCCAGCGACACGACAGACTGATTGGCGAATAGACCACCCCCAGTCGGCAACAAGTCTGCACGCCATAGAGCCAGGCGTCGGCCGGCAAATCCTGCGGGGATACGCGGCTCTCGGCAAACCAGATCGGGTGATCGGGAGAGAGCTTCTCCAGCGGTTGCTCGAACAGTTCGACGACCAAGGCTTTGAAAAAGGCTTCGAATTCGCGACCATCGCAGCCATTGCCATTGCAGGCTTCAGCGAAGATAAAACCACCTTGTTCGACATAATCTTTGAGCAATAGCTTTTGAGCTGTAGTCAAATTCGGTGCGCGGCTGCCGCTGAAGAAGAGCACGGGAGACTCCAGCAGATCTTCTACCGTGGCTTTGCTCAATTCGATGTTCTGCCACGCGAGTTCACGCTTCCAAGCCTGCTCGGTATAAGCGGTCAAATGCTGGATCGCCGCCGGATGGTTTCGCCAGTCGTGGTCGTCGCCGTATTGCAAGCGATTGATGACGGTTTGGCGCTTGCCTTTGGCGAGGAACAAAAGCGCGAAAGCGGTCTCGGTAAATTCATTGCCGTGGTAGGCATTGGACTTGCCGACGATCCGGCCGGAGATTTTGTTTTGCAACAAGAGCAGCGCCCGGCAGCCCTCTCGATACCAATCGGTGTCGCCGATGAAACGGCGACCCGTCAATCGCCCCACTCGCTCCAACGCGTAAATGTAATACAGGTG
>CAKQNH010000309.1 GCA_934255105.1 uncultured Pirellulaceae bacterium | reverse complement strand
TCTCAGAAGCAGGCACGAGTCTGCCAGTGGGGAGAGGAAGCAGGCCGTCGAGCATCTGCTCAAACCGCTGACAGCTCAAACGGCCATGGGGATGGGAAAAGCTTGCCGGCGGGAGCTTGATGATGCGTCAGGCCAAAGTGCCGCTAGCCGCGTGGCCGACGTATCGTGCGGCGTATCGCGCGGCGTTTGCGTTGTGGTTTGCGCGATGTGAGTGCTGCTGGGACGAACCACATCAGCAGCCCCAGACTGCCTGCTACCACGAGCGGGTAGACTACCGGCACTGCCGTGAACTGCAGCGCTTGATCGCTGCCTGCAGTGGAGCCGTCGGCCATTGCGGGTGGGAGAATTAACTCGCCGGAGGCGGCGGGGGGCAGAGGGGGTGCGGGCTGCGATGCGGGTGCTTGCCAACCTGGAATGATTCTTCCGTCAGCATCGCGCACGGGCTGCTTAAAGCGAATGTGCGTGGTCTGCGTGGCGGCAGCAGCCATCGCCAAAAAGATGGTGGTGATAAACAGCACCAGACCGATTAAGCGTACCTGTGGCATGCCAACGTCTTAATGAGACCCAGCGATTGAACTCGCCGGCGCGCAACCTCGACAGGGGAGCTCGCCGGAACATCTGTCCATTTAAGCGGATTGAAGCTGATAAAGATAGCTGTCCACGCGGCCTTCGACCGCCACTACCACTACTCGGCCATCGGCTTGCATGGCCGCCAGCGACCAGCCACCACTGCTGCGTTTGAGCTCCTGCAGTTGTCGCGTCAGAGACTGAATGTGGTTGGCTTGCTTGAAATCGAACACAAAAAAGACTTTGTGCGTAGCCAGGGAGTAGAGCTTCCATACGCGGCACTGATCGGCCAGCGCACCGCCACTGTGATCCTGAACACCGATGGCTCGAATGTCAAACCGCAACTGTCCCTTGAGCAGCGCTAATTCTGGCAGGTGTTGGTCGAAATCGGTTTGCCAAACCGCCTCGTCAGCGAGCAGGCGATCGAGCTGCCCCAGCGTAAACTGGGCCAATTGTTCGGTGGATGTCGGCCGCGTCCATTGATACACACCCAGCGCGGCCAAGGCGACGATTGACAGGGCCAGGGCCGTTGCCCACTGCCTCCTGCTGGATCGGCCCGCAGCCTGCCGCTGATCGCGACCAGCCATCGGCTCGGCAGCACGCGCCAACTCCACCGCAGGCGGTCTGGCAGCCTGTGTATCATCCAGCGAATCTCGGGCGTTAACTTCTCGGGTAAAAACACCATCTCCGGCAAGACGATCTGTGGCGGCGGACTCTCTCGAGACGACGGTCGCTTCGGTGCTGCCAGCCAATAGACTCGTCTGGTCTGCGGCTTCGGCGCGTAGGCGATCGAGCAACCGCTGCTGCATGCCGGCGGGCAGGTCGACATCGAACAGGGCCCCCCGCAGCGTTCGGTCATCTGCTTGTTCGTCTGGTTGCATTGCAGGGGCTTCTTTCTACGGCTCTTTCTACGGTTCTTCAACGGTTCTTCTACAGTTGTTCAGCAGTTCTTCAACAGCGGCGACGGCGACGCCGCGGGTGTCATGCTGTAGCTCAGTCGGGCAAATTTGGGGCCACATCGGATTTGTCCCAAGCGGCTTTTAGGTGGGCTTTACCTCGGCTGAGTCGGCTCATGACGGTGCCGAGTGGAATATTGAGTTGTTCGGCGATTTGTGCATAGCTCAATTCTTCGAAATAATACATCAGCAGCACTAATCGAAACTCCTCGGAGAGTTGCTCAAGTGCCTTGGCGACCCATTCCTGGTTTTCGATCTGCGGTGGTGCCTGCTCAGCCGCCGTGTCGCAATCCTGTGGATCCACGATGACTTCGCCACTGGCCGCCCGGCGGCGACAATGACGCAGGAATTCATTGCGGGCAATCACCAACAACCAACCTCCGGCTGCCGCTTCGTCGCGAAGCTGATGCAAGCTGCGAAAAGCGCGGAGGAATACCTCTTGAGCGATATCCTCAGCCGTAGCCGCGCAGCCGCTCAGCCGGTAAGCATAGCGAAACACTCCCTGCTGGTGCTCCTCCAACAAACGCTCGGTGCGCGCCAGTCGCTCCGCTTGCGAAAGTCGCCCATCGTCACCATCTGTTAGGTTCTGTTGGAGATCTTGGAATTGCGCCACACATACCACCTATAGAACTGACCGTCGCGAGCTGTGTTATATTCCCCGTAGGGATAAAGATTTCTACATTCCACCCACGCCCGTACTCCACCTTACTCGACGTCGCTCAGCCGATGGCAAGCTCCCCAACAATGCTAGCATACCGCCGGCATCGCGTAATGCAGCAGGATGCGGTCCATCAGGCGCGGGGCGAGTTGGCTGAGCCACACGAGCGCCTTACCGCCGGGAGATAGAATTATATCGCGCTTGCGCCCTCGCAAGGCGCGAAATATCGCATGCGCTACCACTTCTGACGACTGCCCAGCGGAGCGGCCTGGCCGCTGCCCCAGGCCCGTTGCGGTTTCAATTAGCGAGCTGAAGAATTCACCTTTGATCGTGCTGGGCGAGATCGTCAATACGTCAACTCCGCTGGGCCGCAATTCGACTCGCAAGGCTTCAGCCCAGCCCCGCAGAGCGAACTTCGTCGCACAGTATTCGCTCTTGCCCGGCACACCTCGATGGCCAAGCACGCTGTTGACGACACACACCACCGGCTGAACTCCGCGTTTCAAATGGGGCAAGGCCACACGCGTAAGCTCGGCGGCAGCAAAAAAATTGACGGCAAATAGCTTCTGCAATCGCTCCGAAGAAGCATCTTCAAAGTTTCCAATCGCCCCCACCCCCGCATTGTTAATCAGGATATCGAGCCCGCCCAATTGCGATACCGCCGTGTCGACCAATCGCTGCCGCAAGCTTGCGTCGCAGATATCTCCCGGGACGGCAATCAATCGTTGGCTTGGGTTTCCGAACGCTTGGCGCAAGTGTTGCAGTCGGTCGCTGCGCCGCGCGGTGACGACGACAAAAGCGCCGGCGCGGACCAACTCCGAAGCCAGATACCAACCAATACCACTGCTAGCTCCAGTTAATACGACCCGCTTGCCTTCAAAATTCCGATTGGCCATCTTCCTGCTTCCATGGTTGCCGGGCGGTCACCTTGTTCGATCTCCGTCTTGTTTGCACCATCGTCGCTTAGCGGCTCTGGCAACACTACGAAGAGTTTAACGGTTGCAAAGTCAAGGAGATTCAGCGGTGAATCGGAGCATAAGATGGGAAAAACGGTCGGCGAGATTTAAATTTAAGTTCAGGCTCACCACCCGAATTGCGTATGCGATGGAGAAAACTGTTCAAGCTACCTGTTGACATGCTCTCAGAGAGCGATAACCTATTTCCCAGATCTTCACAGATTGCCCATTCGTCCCAACCGGCAAGATCGTCGCCAGCGGCATGGGTTGATCTAGTTTGTTAGTTTCCGGCGGATGTCCCGCCAGGACGGTCCAATGGTTGGGCTGTTCGTCGTCATGTTGAGAACCTTAGGAGGTTTCAGATGAATCGAGTTTTAGTTGCGGGCATCGCTGGCTTTGCCATGCTTGTATCCGCTGGTTTCACTTCGCCCGAAGCATATGCTGGTCACCGATGCGGTGGCAACAGCGGTGGCCTGTTTTCCGGAGCGGGTGGTGGAAACGCTCGTTGCGGTGGCGGCCACGGCCATCATCGTAGCGGTGGCGGTCTGTTAGGCAAGCTGCGTGCGAGTCGCAGCAATTGCGGCAGCCCAGCGCCAGTTTGCTGCCCAGCGCCAGTTTGCACTCCAGCGCCAGTTTGCGCTCCAGCACCAGTTTGCTGCGCAGCTCCAGTTTGCTGCGCAGCTCCAGTTGCGAGCTGCGGCGGTTGTGGATCGGCTCCAGTTTCGAGCTGTGGCGGTTGCGGATCGGCTCCAGTTTCGAACTGTGGCGGTTGCGGATCGGCTCCAGTTTCGTCCGGCTGCAACAGTTGCGGTGGCAACGTCTACGGTGGCAGTGTAATCAACAGCGGTTGCACCAACTGCAGCCAGACTTTCGACTCGGGGCAGATCATCGAGAGCCCAGCTCCCTCGTCGGCTCCTCCAGCTCCAGCAGCGCCAGCGGCTGAGGCTGCACCGGCCAAGGCTCCTGCCGCACCGGCCAAGGCCCCGGCAGCTCCGACACCAGCACCTGCTGCTGCAGCACCTGCCGCCTAGTGCGCAATGTGCGACGTCCAGCATGGATCGAAATAAGGCCGAGAACCTTGACGGGTTCTCGGCTTTTTTCGTTTTTGCGCAGGTGGCTTATTCGGTATCATCACCTCTATGTTGCTGCTATCTTGCGTTGCCTGCATTGAATCCACTTCCCATAGCGGCTCAAAGATCGCACAATAGGCCGTCACCAGCCATAACTCGCCCAATAGTGCGCGTTTGGTGAGCGCTATTACTTCGATTACTTCGCATATTACTTCGCATTCTATTTACACTCGTTTCGCAGGCCCAGCCGAGACCTCGCATGACGCAATACGACGCATCAACCCCTGTCATCACGCTGCGCCTGCTGCAGCAACTCCAGAGCAGTGGGAAGCGCTTCAAGACCGCAGACTCTACGGGCGCCAAACTGAGCAGTCGCGAGCTCTTGGTTCGCACTCTAGCGCTGAGGCGTTATCTACTTCGCGAAGTGCTTGACCCAGACGAAAAGCGGGTGGGTATCTTCTTGCCACCCACGGTACCCGCCGTGGCAACCAACCTAGCAGTCGCACTGGCCGATCGTGTGGCGGTAAATTTGAACTACACCGTCAATTCGGCTTTGCTCAAGCAGTGCTGTGACACGGCAGGTCTGAAGCGCGTCATCACCAGCCGCAAATTCATCGATAAAGTTGGGCTTGATGTGGGCCGGCCGATGGTTTTCCTAGAGGACATCCGGGACCGCATTACACTTGGCGATAAACTCTCCGCACTGATTAGCACTCGGCTGCGCTCGGCCGCAGGCTTGCATCGTTCGCTGGGGTTGTCGCATCAAACGCACGACGATCCGGTGACCATTATTTTCACGTCGGGATCGACGGGTGTCCCTAAGGGTGTCGTGCTGACGAGCAAAAACATCACCAGCAACATCATTGGCATCACGGACACAATCAATTTGAATGCCGACGATGTCGTGTTAGGCATCCTGCCATTCTTCCATTCGTTTGGCTATACGATCGCGTTGTGGGCCGGCATGACGTTGCCCTGCTCAGTGGTCTATCACTTCAGCCCGCTGGAAGCGCGTCCCATCGCAAAACTGGCCGAGGATTATCGAACGACCGTACTGCTGGCCACGCCGACCTTCTTGCGCTCATACTTGCGGCGCATTGAACCAGAGCAATTTAAGTCCTTCAATATCGTCGTTTTGGGGGCAGAGAAAATGCCGCTGGGCTTGGCAGACGAATACGAAGAGAAGTTCGGTTTGCGCCCTACCGAAGGCTATGGCACGACGGAGTTGAGCCCGTTGGTCTCCGTTAATGTCCCAGCCAATCGCGCCAGTGACGGCACCGCTGCGCGCATGCGGGAGGGGAGCGTGGGCCTGCCGATGACAGATGTCGAGGCCCGCATTGTGTCGATCGATGATGACACACCACTAGCTACCGGCGAAACGGGACTGCTAGAGATTCGTGGCCCCAACGTCATGCAAGGCTACCTGGACCAACCCGAATTGACCGCACAAGTCATGCACGGTGATTGGTATCGCACGGGCGACGTGGGGTTTCTCGATCCCGATGGCTTCATCCACATCACCGGTCGCATGAGCCGCTTCTCTAAGATCGGTGGCGAGATGGTACCACACATCCAAATCGAAGAGATGCTGACAGAAATCGCTGGCCTGAACGACGACGGCACGCTGCGTATCGCCGTGACTGCGGTCCCCGATGTCAAACGCGGCGAAAGATTGATCGTATTGCACACTGATTTGCCATGCAGCAAACAAGAGTTGGTGCAGAAGCTGAGCCAAGCTGGCTTGCCAAATTTGTTTCTCCCCAGCGAAGACAGCTACATTCAAGTCGACGCTATTCCGGTGCTCGGGAGCGGCAAATTGGATTTGAAAGGTCTCCGCGAGTTGGCTGAAGACAAATTAAAATTGTGAGATCGTCTTGAGTGGGAAAATTAATTGACCTGGTGAAGTACCATTTTGATTGGCGCGAGGGCTACCTTGGAGTGCTGCGACTTGTCGTAGCTTTTCGGCTGTAGCTCAGCGGCGGAAAGAGTGC
>CAKQNH010000308.1 GCA_934255105.1 uncultured Pirellulaceae bacterium | reverse complement strand
GAGTAGGAGTAGGAGTAGGAGTAGGAGTAGGAGTACGAGTAGGAGTACGAGTAGGAGTACGATTACGATTACGATTACGATTACGATTACGATTACGATTACGATTACGATTACGATTACGATTACGATTACGAGTACGAGTACGAGTGCGAGTGCGAGTAACGCCTACGGCTGAGTAGGAGTGCGAAAACGCAGGCAAAGGTGAGCGTGCTGCTGATTTAGCTCGACGAATATGGTGGCGTTCAGCGAGAAGGATCGCATTTACACCTGCTTCACACCGTTTCGTCAGCCCACCCCAGACCCCTCTCCCCGAGTACAGGGCGAGGGGATCCAGGGTTCGCGGGGCGATGCCCACGCGGTTTAATGAATTCCTATGAGCCGCGCTGACTCACCGCACGTGGAATCGCAAAGGCTGTTTTAGAAACGGCGGCGAAGGATGAGCAGGCTGCGATCGGCTTCGATGGCCGAATCATCTGCGAGCATGGGAAGCAGTCGAGCGATGTGGTCGGCAATGTCCTCGACCGCGTCGTCGTGCAGGTCGCGGACAATTTTCAGCAGTGCGTCCTGAGAAAACCCACCGCGTTGGATGCCTCCTATCACGTCGGCCGAAGCAATTAACAGCAGTTCGCCCGACTCCAATTGCAGTTGCTGGTTCTCGAAGCGCGTATCGGGCTGCAGAGCTAGAGGCGTGGAGGTGCCGCACAGCGGTCGGAAGCCGCGACTGCCCACCACAAAGGCTTGGATGTTGCCCGCCAATGCCAGTTGGGTCAATCCCGATTCAGGGTCAACCTGCACGTAGCACAGCGAACTGAGCCAATCGCCATCTTGAGCAGACCATAGCAGGTCGTTGGCTTTGCGCATGACCTGACTGGGTTTGTAGTTGGCATTCCAGCAACCCTCGACCACTGTCTGAAGGCTGGTGGCAACCAACGCGCCGGCGGCACCGTGGGACGAGGCCGCTCCGACCGCCGCGCAGATCAACTGTTGGCGATTGACTGTCCAAGTGTGGAAGTTGCCCCCCAGGGCTTGGCCTTGGAAAGTCCAGCCGCCAATTTCATAGTCGGCGTGCAGCGGTTGTGAACTCGGCAGTCGAGAGGACTGGACGAGGCTAGCCGATTCCACTTGACGGTTAAGGCCACGCGTCTTGAGCACTTCGTCGGCCAGCACACTGCGTTCGATATCGACCAAGATTTTATCGCCGGCCGCCTTGGCTGCGTCGATGTCCGACGAGCTAAAATCGCGGACGTGGTCGCTCCACAACCAGAGCGTGCCGTGAGGCATAGTGGGAGAGCCAATCGGGACGCACAGCGCTGCGGCGTAGTCTTCGGGACAATGCCACTCGGGGGCCAGTTTGGTATTCTCCAGGAGCACGGCGTTGCCCATCAAAGCTTCCAGGTCAGCCAGGGAACCGCGTAGATCGCGAGCGGGCTTCATCAAGGCGGCAGTCGACATACCCCAGCAACTGCGCATTTTGAGTTCGCTGGTCGTGTCGTCCAGCAGGTACAGCGCGGCTGCGTCACTGGACGTCAGTTCGGCCGCTCGGTGCAACGATTCCTGCAGGCGTCCCGCCAGCGCTTCGGATTCATCCGGGCGGATGCTGACCCCCAGGGCGGTGGACATCTGCGCTTCCTGAGCGCGGATGGTTTTCTCCGATAATTCCACAGCCTGAATGAGCCCGTCAATTTGCTCCATTAGCGCCCAAGCGACTTCCTCACTGGTGCCCACCAAATACGGCAATTCGTCGGCATCTAACATGCCGTCCATAGGTTCATTGCTGATCAACTGCATTCGCTGCCGCAGCGGCAACAACGGTGCGTCGCTATCGCGGTGCGGACTGAGCGGATGGTGAGGCGTACCTCCCATTGGGCGTGGCAACCAGCCCGTCGCCTCGGTGAAGGCTCGCATCGTTTGCACGAGGTCAAACTTATGGGAGTAGGTGGTGTTGGCCGATGGTGCGTCACGATCGACGTGCAATTTCAAATGCGCTGGAAGCTTCCGAGCCACTGCGTTTTTCCTTGGAGTTGGTTGGCCATTCTAGTTGAGATCGCATGGTGCTTCCGTTGCACGGCCAACACGGTTGGCTGGCCCACGTCCCTGTGAACCTGCGCCCCACCGATGTCTGTGGCGGGGAGTAGATTGCTTATCGGCCCGCGGTAAGCTGTGACGCCTAGCCAAAGTGTGCGTCCAGGATCAACTTCGCCCCAGGCAGGTCGGGTCATAGCGGTGGTGGCAGCTTTCCAGGTTAGGGCGTTCCTGGCCACTGCGGCTGAGGAGGCCGCTCCATGGCACGCTCATAAGCGGCTAGCCCTCCGACGATCGGCAAACTTATATGCGTTGCATCCAAATCGATCGTCAACTCAGTCCCTGGGTCGGGATGCAAAGTGAATTCGCGGTCGCTGGAAAAGATCATCAATCCCAGTTGTTGACCCGCGGCGATGATTTGGTCGTCGGGTTGCAATTCGAACTGCAGATCGTAGAAGCGACCGATTTGAAGCGGTTCACTCTCGGTCAGCCCAGCATGATTTTGCGGGTCGGCCCAACCGCGAGTGATGATGTTGTCTGTGACGCGCGCGTCGCGTTTGTCATTCCAAGGGAGCGATACAAGCCACACCGAAAAATTGGCTGCCTTTCGATCGCAGGCCACGCGTGCCTGTAGTTCGATATGACCGGAAATGTGCAGCGGAGAAGTCAGGATTGGAGTCGCGTACAGCAAGCGATGTCGAGTGACCTCCGCCTGAGCTAAGGCTTCGCCGCTGAACGAATAATTATCGATCAAGGATTCAGTTCCTTGCATTCCTTCAGGCTGAAGCGTCAGCGTCCCGTGTTGCCCGTCCCCCCGTCGGCCGCTAGCGCGTTGCAAGTGAAACGTTAAGCGGTGCGCGTCGGGATTGGGATAGTCGGTGTACGCGGTAGGCTCTTCGCGTTTGTCTGCTTCGCGCACGATCCAAGCCCGAGGAGCCTGTTCGACTCCATTAGGCTGCTCATGCAGATAGCGGGTGAACCAACGATTCATCATTGGCATTGGGGGCGGGCCGCCATGTCCACCTTGATGAAAGTAGATCTGCGTCGGGAGTCCCTGACGCTTGGCCGCTTCGTAGATTCTGACACTATGCTCGGGCATAACGTTCCAATCGTTGAATGCGTGCGCCATGAGTAGCGCGGCCTTCATGTGCGGCATTGCATGCAGGTAGTCTCGGCTGCGCCAGAACTGATTCATGTCACCCAGTTCGCGATCCATCCCTTGGCGCATGTGGGTATCGCGAACTTGGCAATCGCAGTAATCGCGTCGCGAGGGATTGCCGCTTCGAATGAACTCGTACAGCACGTCGATATCTTCGCCAATATATCCACCGGGGTGGCGAACTAGACCATTGGAGCGATAGTAGTGATAGTAGGATGTGTTGGGTGCGATGGGAATGATCGCTTTCAATCCATCGACACCCGTGGTGGCGGCAGCCAGCGGCAGAGTGCCGTTGTAACTCGTACCCGTCATGCCTACGCTGCCACTACACCAAGTGGCGAGGACGGTTTCGTCGCCATCGACTTCTGTAAAGCCCTTAGCCCGCGAGCACAGCCAGTCAATGACCGCTTTGGGTGCCAGCGATTCGTTCTGTCCCCCGACCGTCGGGCAGCCTTGCGAGAGTCCCGTGCCGGGCGATGACGAATGGACCACGATGTAGCCGCGTGGTACCCACTGATGAATCAGAGAGTTAGAGATGATAGGGCGTTGGCCGGTAGCAGAGAATCGAGGTGCCTTGCGACGCTCCGGCGGCGGTGCATCGACGGCCTGCCGTGGGTTCCAAAAATACTGTCTGTCATTGGAACCGGTACCCGCAAAATAGGGACTGGTTTCATACACCACCGGCAGCCGCAGTCCTTCAGTGTCGGTTTGTTTGGGGCGAGTGACCGCCACGTGTACGCGGTCGAGCCTGCCGTCGCCGTCGGAGTCGAAATCAGTCTCGACCCACAAATCGTGTCGAAGCCAATCCTTCTCGTCCTTAAAAGCTTCGACAATCTGCGCCTCGCCATCTTTGAACACTGGCCGCGCAGGAGGCTTGGCTGCCGCTTCTTCCTTAGCGTCTGCAGCCTGAGCCTGAGCCTGAGCCTGAGCGATGGGTACGAGTGCTGCGTGTGTGGTACTTGCCAGCGCCATAGCTGCCACCAGCAGACATCTTTGAAACTGGTCCGAAATAAAACTCGCGAGACGCCTGACCGCTTGAAGGTCGTGCAGCTTGTAGAAGTTCGTTAAACCGCGTGGGCAACGCCCCGCGCGTTGTGGCTCCGCGCGTTGTGGTCCCGCGCCTTGTGGCTCTGCGGCGCGCGGCCCGCTGGGCATGCGGTTTAACAAACTGGAGCGCCATGTTTTGTAGGCAAAGCCTCGAATGAAACTGCTGGTTGCCACTGATATATCCTGTCTTTACACACGGGATAGGAGTCGAGTGCGGCGCCGAGTCTCTAGGAGCTGGCTGGCAAACATGACTACCGCCGTCAGAACTAGTACCCAACTGGGCCAGCTCGTCGGCAATAGGAACCAGGCCAATGCGGCCAGTTGCAGCCAGTAGATCCAGGGCTGAGCGGCCAGCATACGCATGTAGGCTGCAGAGAAACGAGTCGCCAGCCAGAGTATTAGCAGTGCGGCAGAGGCAAGCAGTCCAGCCGCGCTCAACTGAGCCGACCATGACGTATCCGTGGGGGGGACTTCGAGCTCCAGCACTACGGTATTTCCACTCTCCGGGGACTGCTCGTCAGGCATCCGATCATAGCTGAGCAACTGGTGCGAGCCGCGTTTGGGCCACTGGGATTCGCGTCGGATTTGTTGTTCCAATTCGCCTGCGGGGATGGGTGCGATGTCCGCCTGTCCCCCCGTTGCAGGTTCGGTCGAGGTGGAGGCGTTCGTCCGAGAGAGACTCGTTTCGCGAAGTTTACTTTGCTGCCACAGACGCTGCCACAATTCTTTGGTATTTAAATTGTCCGGCTCGTCGAAACTGTCCAAGCCGAGTCCCTGCAGTTTGTCAGATATCAGCGATGAGTCGAGGGGCGAAGCGTCGTCTAATCCCAGGAGCCTAGGGTGCCAAGCCAGCAGCCAAGCTTGAGTCTGGCTGACGGGGCGATTGTTGGCTCTGGGCCAAGCGTCCAGGACAACCTCTCCCCATCGCTGGAGCACCTGCGCGTGTTGGCGATCTGCGATGGCCAGCGGAGCGGCAATCTTTACTCTCCGTGCGGCGAGTTGATTATCGATGTAGTACAGCGAGTCGGCGTGGGACGTGGCGTTGAGTACGCGCGGTAGCGTCAGGCTGAATTGCTGGCCGGCCTTGACTCGCCAATGCACCAAAACGCGCACATGGACCGGCAGGAAATTGGGTTGCAGTAGCACTGACAATTTCTCACCCTCGCGCCGCCAAACTCCAGCCCGTCCAGCGGTTTCGACACCCAGAACCTCACAGGAGTCTGCTGCCAATAGATCCAGATTGACTTGACCACTGGGCTGGATCCAGAAGTCGACAAATCCGCTGATCCACTTCGGCTCATGCTTCAGCAAAGTCGCCCGTGTAAGGTAAAGCACTGAACGTTGCGGGGCATCTTCGAAACGCTTCCAACTGACCTGCAACTGCGATGCATCCAATTCGTAAAATTGATAACCTTCGCGCCATTCGTCCGCTACCAAACTCTCCGGCAGATCGGCCAACCGTCGACCAGCCTGTGCCCAGTGGATGATTTGTCCGTTGAGTTGCTCAGGCAGGGCGATCAGCGGGCGAATCGGTTGCTCGGCAATCACGTTCACCGATGGAATACTCATGGTCTGAGCAGTGCCGATATTGGGTAGCGAGAAGCTAAATTCGACGGTAGTAATTCCCGCGCCGGGCGGTGGAGGTAATAGCCGCAGCGTTACCCGACTGGCATCGCCGTGTGGCACGATCTGCGAAGCGAGTCTCTTGGTATCGATAGAATCTCGGAGCCCGGCGGGCAGATCGAAGAAGGCAAAGTCCAAAGGGTATTCGCTAGTTTGCCAACTGGCGCGCAGAGTAGCCTTCCACCCCTGTTCAACTGGCTGCAGGGCCATCACGGCGCCAATCAGCGGTGGTACCGGGCGAAGGTGCAGTTGAAAGTTCAGCGGCAAGCGGGGGATGTCGCGATAGGCATTGCGAAGTTCGAATTGTCCCACCGGGGATTCCAGCAGAGGCAATAGTTGGTGTGGAGGT
>CAKQNH010000307.1 GCA_934255105.1 uncultured Pirellulaceae bacterium | reverse complement strand
GACGTGCAGTTCGCTGCGGTTTGCGATATCAAACAGGAACGCCGATTGGCTGTCAAAAAGATTGTCGATGCCAAACACGGCAATGAAAAATGCGACATGATACGCGACTACCGTGAACTGCTCGATCGCAGCGACATCGACGCAGTTTTGATCGCCACTGGCCCGAACTGGCACGCCACCATGGCTATTGCTGCCGCTCAAGCGGGCAAAGACATGTACTGCGAAAAACCATGCACCAAGAATATCGCTCAAAGCTTGGCGTTGGCCGACACCATGCGCCGCACGGCGCGCATCTTTCAAGCCGGCACCCAGCGGCGAAACCTGCCGCACTTCGCCTTTGCTTGTTATCTAGCGCGCACTGGCAAGCTCGGCAAACTGAAGAAGGTCTATGCGCATCCGGCGGGTATGCAGGCCGTTAGCAGTGGCTGGCTGCCCGCCGAACCCGCGCCAGACAAGGATGTGATCGACTGGGACATCTATCTCGGTCCTGCGGCTTGGCGGCCGTTCAATCCGCAACTTCTCAATGGTTTTCATTTTGAGAAAGGTGGCGGGCTAGTCGGCGGTGGCGTACTCGAATGGGGCTCGCACTGCGTCGATCTGTGCCAATGGGCCATGGACGATTGCCCTCCGCCGATCCAGTACAACGCCAAGGAAAACGACGAGCTAGCGTGTACTTACGCCGATGGCACGCAGTTGATCTTCCGTGAAAAGGGTTGGATTCCACTCGGCTCATGTCCCGTACGATTTGAAGGCGAAACGGGTTGGGTCGAAGCCGGGGACAGTGGCAAAATGGTGCTCAGTTCACCCGAGTTGTTGGCCGGTCGGACCGTCGAAGAAGTCGGCGGCTATCCAGCCACGTTCCACGTCCGCGATTTCTTAGACAGCGTCAAGACCCGCAGCCAACCCAAGGGGAACGCCGCTGCGGCCGCGCGCGCCCATATCGCTTGCCACGCCGCGAACGTAGCGCTATTCCTGGATCGTCAAATAAATCTGGACACCGACAAGATGGAGTTCATCGACGACGCCGAAGCTAACCGCCTGCGTTCCGAGGCGTTGCGCGAGCCCTACCGCATCTAGTGCTATGCTGATGTCAGTTTTGAGCTGCGGGAAAATGCAGCTTCGGAAAATGCAAGTTCGAAGCTTACCCCACCTTTTATCTACGATAATGCGCTCGCCTAAACACAAAGAACAACTCTCATTCATTCCCCCAAGTTTTAGTTGGAAACCTCATGCACTACCTCCTGAACTCCTACTTCGCGAGCGCGCGCTGCGTTGCTCTCTCGTTGGCCATCGCGGCGGCGCTTAACGCCAGCCCCTCCCAGTGTTTTGCACAAGTCGACAAGCTGACCAACGAATCGGAATTGATTGCCATCTTGGCTGATGGCGATGCCCCGCGCGCCGACAAAGCCATGGCTTGCAAACGCCTGACAGTCTACGGCTCTGCCGCAGCCATCCCCGAATTGGCCAAATTATTGTCCGACCCGGAGCTGGCTTCTTGGACGCGCATCGCCCTCGAAGCGATCCCCGGCAACGAAGCTGATTCAGCTCTGCGCGCAGCCTGCGATTCACTATCGGGCAACCTGCTCATCGGCGCGATCAATTCGATCGGTGTTCGCGGTGATCGGGCATCCGTGGAAATGCTGACTGGCCAATTGCAAGCGGACGATCCGCAAGTCGCCATAGCAGCCGCCTATGCGCTCGGCAAGATCGCTGATGCCGAGTCGACTACAGCGCTGCGCGCCGCACTAGCGACTGAGCAGCCACAACTCCGTTCGGCAGTCGCTGCCGCCTGCGTGCTGTGTGCTGAACGAGCTCTACAAGCAGGCGACGCGGAGCTGGCAGCCGAGATCTGTGACCAAGTGCGCCAAGCCGAAGTTCCGCAACAGCGGATTGTAGAAGCCACGCGAGGCGCGATCATGGCTCGCGGCGAAAAGGGGATTCCGCTGTTGGTCGAGTCGCTGCATTCGCCCGAGAGAAAATTATTTCACGTCGCTTTGCAGACCGCGCGCGAGATGCCCAGTCAAGAGCTCGCCACCGCCCTGCTCTCCGAAGTGGCCTCCGCCAGCCCTGACCGTGCTCCGCTGATCGTGCAAGCACTAGCTGACATGCCCGGTACGGTCGACGTGCAAACTATCGTGGAGCTTGCCGCCAATGCCAAGTCGAAGGAGGTTCGCGTGGCTGCTATCGACGCCATCGGCCGAACCGGCGACGCCTCCTGCGTAGCCCCACTGCTGAAGGTGGCTACGGAGTCTGAAGACTTGATAGCAGCCGTGAAGGCCGCCTTGGTAAACATCCCAGATGAAGCCGTCAACCACGAAATCGTCTCGCGCCTGCCCGAAGCACAAGGCGACGTCGACGCACAACTGCTGATCGAAGTAGTCGGGCTGCGCCGCATCGAAGCTACCGATGCGTTGGTTGAAGCCTTGGACAGCGCGCAGCCCGAAGTCCGCCACGCGGCTTTGGAGTCGCTGGGACGGACCGTGGCACCCCAGCGCCTCGGTCTACTGATTTCACAGGTTGTCGCGCCCAAGCACGCTCAGGATTCAGCCGCTGCTGTGACGGCGCTTAAAACGGCTGCCGTACGCATGCCAGATCGCGAGGCCACCGCCGCCGAACTGTCTGCGGCGATGCAGCAAGCTTCGCCGGCTGTTCAAGTCTCTATCCTGGAAATCCTCGGTAGCATGGGCGGCCCGCAAGCTCTACAAACGCTGGCCAAATATGCCGGCGGCGACAATGTGGAGCTCCAAGATGCCAGCAGCCGACTACTGGGCGGATGGATGACCGCAGATGCCGCTCCCGTGTTGCTGAAGTTGGCTACGACTGGACCGGCCGATAAATTCCAAGTCCGAGCCATGAGCGGCTACATCCGCATCGCGCGGCAATTCGTGATGTCCGACGAGGAGCGAGTGGCCATGTGCGCCACAGCCATGCAAGCCTGCAAGCGGGACAACGAACGCAAGATGGTACTGGATGTACTGCAGCGCTACCCCAGTCGCGGCACGTTGGAGATAGCTCTCAATGCCACGCAGTCCGGCGGCATCCGCGACGAAGCCAAGGCCGCCGCCAAGCAGATTGGTGAAAAGCTCAAAGGCGACGCCGAATCCCAAGCCTTACTGAAAAAGGCCGGCTTATAATGTGGCTCGACGCTCCGCGTCGTTACGAGCCTACGGATGCTTAGCATCGACTCAACTATTACTGTCGTGGTTATTGGTAGCCGAAGTCGCCAGGCTTTGGATAAACCAATCGAAGTCCAAAGGCTGGCGACTTCGGCTACGACAGTAATATTCCTCACGCTGCTCAACGGATGCCTTGCGACTCGAGCAGGGTGATTTCTCGCTCCCATAGCGCACGTTGTTCTTCGGATACCTTAGGGTCCGGCAACAGGCTGCGGCGCGTGGTGTTGACCAGCGCCTGCAGAGTCTGATACCGCCGAGTTTGTCCAATAGCGGGCTGAATGAAATCGCCAATCGATGCTTTGAGTTCAGCCTCGCTCTTGGGTGGAATGGCTTTGATCTGACTGCGCAGCGCGGCGAAGGCAGCCGCCGAAAAATCGGCGGACAAGCCCTGTTCATCGAGCCATTTCGCCAAGCCAGGCGTTCCCGCCTGGCCGGCCGGCTTGAGCATCCACTGAATAAAGTCGCGGCGGTCTTGGCCAATGGGATCCAGTACAGGAATGATCAAGTCCCCCACGCGGCCGGGCCGGCGAATATCCGGGGAGAGCAAGTGAATGCGGGCGGTCATCAACAGCCAGAACACTTTGCCACGCAGCGCCGTATCGCTCATCATGCCCTGGATCTTGCCCGTCAAACGACGCTCGGTTTCATGCGCCCCCTCCCCTACCCCGCCGAACTGCGTGTCGGCTTCATCGACGAAAATGATCACCTTCTCCAGTGCCTCGAGCACTCGTCGCAACCGTTCAAAGATCACATCGGTCTGTCCAAACCATTGACTACGAATGCTCTTGAGCACCAGCACGGGCATATCCAGCTCAGCGGCCACAGCTTCAAACACAAATGTCTTGCCACCACCGATGGGGCCTGCCACTGCCGCCCCCGGCAGGGCGCGATCATCCGACAGGTTCAAACGCGGCAACATATACTCGGCCAGAAATTGCTTGAGCGCGGCATTGCCCACCACATCTTTGAGCGTATGCGTCGGCTTTTTGAACTCGACGACATCCTCACCTAATTGCGTCTGAATGAACTGCTCCACTTGCTGCACCACATCCTCACGCGAAACTGGACGCTGGCTATACGTAGCTGCCAGCAGCAACTGTCGCAAGGCATGGATGGTCAGGCCAGCCGTCGATGCGGCCAACGCATCGAGCTCGCTGGTCGCTGCGATCGATTTCGGCCGAACATCTGCCGCCTCTTCGGGCACAGGAATTTCCGTAGTGGCGGGTTGCGATCGGTTCCAAGATAAAAAGTGGCGACGAGTGGCCGTGTCGGGAGCCGGTACTTCCACACCTAAGACTTGGGGCAAGCGGGCGATCCGCGAGTGGATCTGGCTGCGAGACTCAGTGACCAAGCACACGCTGTCTTTGCCGGAGAAAAACTCGGGATCGCTAAACCAATCGGTAACGGTGGCGATGCGACGCAACTGGGTATCGCTCATGCGCGACACGCTCTCGTCACCCGACGGCAGCAAGAGGTCGGCGGCCTCGATTACGATCAACAGATTTTCGCGCAAAGCGAAGCGCGAGCTGATCGTCAACTGCCGCAGAAACTCGAGCGCCTGAGTGGCATTGCCTATCGAATCGCGCAGGTACTGATCAAACTCGCGACGCCGCAGTTCGATCTTGCTGCTTTCACTGCCCAGTTCTTTCAGCGGCAGAGAGTTGACATCGACGCCCATCTTCCAGGCCGCCCAGGCTTCACGCAGCTTGGCTTGATCCGGGCCGCTGACCCGCACCGGGCCGTTGAGTTCGTAAACGACTTGAATCAGCCCCGGCACGGAGGTTTTGCGCAGTAGATAAGGAACCAGAGGGACGTAGCTGTCACCATTAAAGAACAGATCGTTGACGTTTCCGGAGAGTACAATCGATCGAGCTTGCCCCGAGTTAATGATCCGCGCGAGCTGGGAGAAGAATTCGTATTTGGGCGCTTCGGTAGTGCTCATGCGACGTCGCTTTGACTATGCTTTTACGGAACGGCGGGGTAAGCTTCGCTGCTTGCCGTTGGAATTTACTCGATGGATTGCAAGCTGAAAGCTTACACCACTTACGGGAACAGAGAGTTCGATGAATACGATAACACATCCCTGGCGGTTAGAAGAGCGGACTCTGGCCGATGTTAGAAGTCTAGACTATCAAGTCGCCGTGCTACCGATGGGCGCCACCGAGCCGCACAATTTACACTTGCCATACGGCACCGACACAATTGAGGCTCAGGTGTTGGCCGACCACTGCTGCGCGCGAGCTTGGGAATTGGGTGGTCGCATAGTGCAACTGCCCACGATTCCATACGGAACGGAGAGCAATCTGCAGGAGTTTCCGTTGGCGCTCAACATCCAACCCTCCACGCTTTTTCTGGTACTGCGAGATTTGCTAGAAACGGTCGAAAGCAGCGGTATCCGCAAGCTGATGATTTTCAACAGCCACGGTGGCAATGACTTCAAGCCATTTTTGCGCGAAATCTACGGGCGCACTGGAGTGCAACTCTTTCTGTGCAATTGGTACCAGATGATCCGCGACGCCGCAGCCAACATCTGTGAACATGCCGAAGACCATGCGGGTGAAATGGAGACTTCGCTGATCTTGAGTTTTCGCCCCGAGCTGGTCCGCCGCCATGCTGACGGACAGTTGGCCGCCGATGAGGGGCAGCGACGCGACCTGCGTTTTGAAGCATTGCGCGAGGGCTGGGTGGGCTTGTCTCGCCCCTGGCATCTGCTGACCACCAACTCGGGTTCGGGCAATCCACACCAGGCCACCGCAGCCAAGGGAGAACTGTTGAGCCAGGAGATTGTGGCTCGCGTCGCACCGTTCCTAGCCGAACTATCGCAAGCCGATATCGACGATCACTTTCCGTTTGTCGAGCGATAGTTATTTCAGGCTGTTGAATTATTAGAGGCTTGGTCCGAGAGTCGATTCCTTGATCAGCGACCAGGCTCTTTGGACTGCTGCGACTTGTCGTAGCTTTTGCGCAAACCTTCGCCCCGGAGAATGCTCAACGGTGAGAAACAGCCGAGCTAAATCAGGGCAC
>CAKQNH010000306.1 GCA_934255105.1 uncultured Pirellulaceae bacterium | reverse complement strand
GAATCCTCTTCCGACATCTGCTGCGGTTGGTTCTGCTGCTATATGAGATGGCGTCTATCACACCTGTTGAAAGCACGGAAGAGGAATGGGAGGACCGGATCGACGACTTGATCGACCGCCTGACCGAGTGCTGCCGGCAGGTGGATGCTGAAAGCACCGATGAAACGCTCGAGCAAAGCCGCGGCGGCGATGAGCTCTCGCAACCCCTAGGCTCAGCCCGTGACAAACCAAAGCACGTAGGCTAGCAATTAGTTGCCGAATTTCTTTTTGTAGATGCCTTGGATCATGGCTTCGACGTCTTTGAATTTGCTGCCACTGGCGAGAGCTTGCTCTACCAACTGGCGGGCGTCGCTTTCGTTGTGCCCGAGGGCCAGCAACGCGTGGTAGGTGTCCTCGACCACGCCATCGGTAACATCGCCACCGACGGGACTTTCACGGCGCACCAAGAGTGCAAACTTGGGCATTCTGCGACGGAGCTTGGCAATGATCCGCTCGGCTGTGGCGGGGCCCACGCCAGGCAAACTGGACAGCCCCTTGGCGTCCTGCTGTTCGATCATGATGGCGGTGTCTTGGACGGGCTGGGTCATCGCCCGCAGCGCCTTCTTGGCCCCTACGCCATCGACGGAACAAAACAATTCGAAAAAGTCCCGCTCGGTGGTCGACAGAAATCCGACCAACCGCGGCGTTAAGCGTCCGCCGCTGCTGACGTTGCCATCCATGTAGTGCAGCGTGTGGAGTACGACATCTTTGTTCAGGTGCGATTGCAGATGCCGCCGAGTGATCTCGGCGATCAGCACTTCATACTCCATGGGCGGAATGGAGAGCGTGGCCGCATCGTCATTGAGGCCGACGAGCTTGCCAGTGATCTTGGTAATCATGGATTGTGCAGACTTTAAAGTTTCAATTTCGTGAGGGTGGCTTGGTCAAACTGCGCCAGCAGACTGGCGGGTGTGCGCAGCGTGCTGTGATGCGTCAGGGCAATGGCCAAAGCGTCTGCCACGTCGGCGGGCTCGGGGACGGCAGACAATGCCAATTGATGTTTGACCGCCATTTGCATTTGACTCTTGGGGGCTCGACCATTGCCCGTGAGCGTCTTCTTGACGTGAGTGGCGGGATAGGAATGGACGGTCACACGCGATTGCTTAGCAGCTAGCAGGATGACGCCGCGGGCGTGGCCCATCAGGATGGCAGTGGTCGGGCGATCGTAGTGCGAATAGAGCTGCTCGATAGCGAAGTGATCCGGTTCGAGCTCTTCCAATATCTCGCACATACCGTCAAACAGTTCTCCCAAGCGATCTTCCAGCGGCCGATCGCGACGGCAGCGAATGATGCCTGCATCGATCAATTCGATGACATTGCCGGTGCAGCGGATGAGACCATAACCGGTAGTGCCTAGAGCCGGGTCAATGCCTAGGATCGTTTGTGTGTGCGACATGCTTATGCCTTCTCCCAGCTAGTCCCTTCCTTCAAGTCTTGCAGGGTAATACCCACTGCGGTGAGTCCGTCGCGAATTGCATCGGAGGTAGCAAAATCTTTGCTCGCGCGAGCTTTGGCGCGCAGTTCGATCAGCAGCTTCATGAGTCCGTCGACGGTCTGACTGGCCCCATCATCGCCGGACTTCTTGGGAGCTTTCAAGAACAGTCCCAGGATGGCTCCCAGTTCGCGGAGCACGCTCATGGCGGTGCGGAGCGTGGTCAGCGAGTCTGCAGAGCGGCGCTTGGTATCCTCCAGGTGCTGTTGGTCGATGAAGCGATTGATAGCCCGCGACATTTCGAACAAATCGCTCATAGCGCCGGCGGTGTTGAAGTCGTCGTCCATCTTTTCTAGGTATGATGCGCGGAGCTTGGAGAGCTCGTGCAACAATCCGTCGCTGACTCCGGCCAACACAGCGTGTCCATCGGTGCGGTTCTTGGCGTATTCCAACTGCTCCACTTTGCCGTCGTCGCCGGTGCGGGGGTAGAAGGCTTCGCCCGAAAGCCGTTCGAACCGCCCGATCAAGCGATAGAAAGCATGCAGAGCTTGCCCAGCCTCTTCCATGCCTTCTTCGCCGAAGACGATGGTGCTGCGGTAGTGTGAACGCAGCAAGAAGAAGCGAATGCGCTCGCCGGTCTGCTGTTCAATCAATTGGTGTAGTCCACCCGCGCCTTTGCTACGGCTGATCTTGCCCGCCTCGGCAGCTTCGACACTGTCAGGAGTGGCGCTGGCTGCATCGCCCTGCGGTGTATCGCGATCGCTTCTGCCACCCACCTTGCCCGCCGCGCCGGCACGCATCAGACCGTTGTGCATCCAGTAGCGAGCCATCGGTTGTCCGTGACAACAGCGGCTCTGCGCTAGTTCGTTTTCATGGTGCGGAAAAATCAGGTCGAGTCCGCCACCGTGGATATCAAAAGACTTGCCCAAAATGCGGCGGCTCATGGCCGAACACTCAATATGCCAACCTGGACGCCCATCGCCCCACGGGCTGGACCAGCTCGGCTCATCGGGCTTGGCAGATTTCCACAACGCAAAGTCACCCGCCGAGCGTTTTTTAGCTGCAGCGCCGCCACCTTCGCCTTGTTGGCCGTCGGCCGTTCGATTGCTCAGCTTGCCATACTCGGCGTCGCGCGTGACATCGAAAAATACATCGCCCGTGTTTTCATAGGCAAAGCCGGCGTCGATTAACTCCTGGATGAAATCGATGATTTCTTCCATGTTGTCGGTAGCCCGCGGCAGATAGTCGATCTGCGTAACTCCCAAGGCTTGCAGATTAGACAGGTAGTCCATCGTCATTTCGGTAGCTACTTGCGACATGGAGATTCCGCGCTGGCGAGCCGCACCGATCAGTTTGTCATCCACGTCGGTGATATTGACTACCAGTGTGACGTCGTATCCACAGTAGACCAGGTAGCGTTTGATGGTGTCAAAGATGACTGGTCCAACCATGTGACCAATGTGCGCTTCCGCGTAGACGGTCGGGCCGCACAGGTACATGCCGACTTTACCGGGCTCGAGCGTCTCAAAAGGTTCCTTCTGACGCGTCAGAGTGTTGTAGACGCGGATGTTCAATTGCGCGATCATATTTTTCTGAGTCGTTGTCTTCAGAGTGGTTGGGGCGCTGGCCACGGGGGGATACTCCTGTGGTTAGTTAGCTGGATGGTGGATGTTGAGTTGCTGCTTGGCTGGTGCAGCCCGTAGCGGAAGTCGCCAAGACTTGCGACCCACGAGGCTGCGCCTACCGGCGCAGAATGATGCGGTAACGGTGCCGACCAGCAAGTTTGAGGCAACTGCGAGCTTTGCACGCCGCAGATTATAGAGTTTCCCTAGCTTGACCGGTACGCCAGTTCTCCTACAGCCCAGAGGGCGATACATGAACTAATTCACTCCACAAAGACATACCAACCTCATAGTCGGCAAGTATATATAGTCGGCAAGTATAGTATTTTGTGTCGCCCTCCAGGCTTTCAGATTAATTTGCATTAAACCGGTGGCTGGTGCCACCGGCAAGGATACGCCGCCCTCCGGGCTGAACGCAACACCAATGGGAGGGCCCAAAAGTCTTGGCGACTTCGGCTAACGAGTAGTCCGACGCGGAGCGTCGGGCCACTTTAATATAGGCTCAGCGGCGTTGGCTTTGCTGGATTAACTGCAGCAGTTGCGGGGGGGGAGCATCGATAGTGACGACTTGGTCCTGGCCTGCCGCATCGCGAACTATGCAGATGACCTGTTGGACATTGCTAGCATTTGCTCGTTGCTCGTCGCCCACTCCAGCGAGAGTTAAGTCGCTGGCGGCGGCCTGTGCAGACGCATTGTTTTGATTGTTGCTGCTACCGGACAGATTGGGAACCGAGGCGGACTGGTCGGGCCAGTTCAGCGAGTCGTCGGCAGATGCTGGAGCCTGGGCGGCCGCTGCAGGGGGTATGCGTTGTTTAGAATTAGGTGCAGAATCGGCTTGGATATTGGAAGCGAGTTGGCTCTGTACGGCAGGCTGGCCTTCGTCAAACAGCTCGCTCAGTCCCAAACGCTCAATTTGTGCAAAGACCACTTCGGCCGAGGCATAGATGCCTTCATCGTCCTCAGCGTTGGCCGCATTGCATACGCCGATCAAGCGACCTTGCATATCGAACAAACCACCTCCGCTGCGGCCCACCACGGGCGCCCCGACGATCTCAATATTGTCCGCTCCCAAGTAGCGGTTGATGCTCTTGATCTGCGTGTCTCGACGAGTGGGGTTGGCACCGCGATCGCAGCCGAAGCTGAAGGCTGGTTGTCCAACGGCCACGTGCTGACCGCGCCCTAAAATCGATACGGGTTCGATGGCGACTGGGATGCGAAAGCTAATCAGGCCAATGTCTTCCTGGTCGGCTTTGAAGTCGATCAGTTCGCTGGGCAAGTTGACTTCCTGAGGCGTTCCGGGGAACAGGTCGATGGTCAGTTGAGAATTCGGTTGCATATCGCGGAACAGGTGGCCACAGGTCAGGATGAGTGCTTCCTGTCCGCGGACGTCGATAATCGTACCGGTTCCGTAGGCGGTCGAATTGGCTTCGTCAACTCGAATGCGGACCGTGGCTGCCGCCGCTCGCGCGATGGCTTGTTCCGGGCTCAGCGTCTGCTGTTGGGAACGATGGCGGGATGCCGCAGCGGTCGCAGCGCCCAGATCGGATGCACCGCTATTGACGGCCAGTGTAGACGCACTGCTACCGGCGACCTGTGCGGACGCACTGGCGGCGTGCGACCTGCTGACTAGGGTAGCTGCGGACGGGCCTGGGGCAGCGAAGTCGTTGTTGGCGAAGCGAGCAGGCGAGTTGCGGTCGTTCGACGCGAGCAGCGGAAATCCGCCAATGTCAGGCGACTGACCACGCACGATCGGCTGTGGCGATTGAGGTGCAGCCTGAGTCGCAGCGGCTTGATTAACTGGGTGCTGGGAAACTGGGGGCTGGGAAACTGGGGGCTGGGAAACTGCGACTTGAGTAGTGGCCGGCTGAGACGCCGCTGGCCCGCTCTGATTGCGGGCTGCGGCGCGCTGCACGCGCTCCGCAATGCGTTCGTAGGAAGCCGCGCCCACCATGCGGTCGACTTCTTGGCCGCGGCACAGGATGGCCAGGGTCGGCAGGTTCTGCACGCGAAATTGCTGAACGAGTTCGGGTTGGCGATCGGTGTCTACCGTTTCGATCGTCCAGCCCTCTTGCCGAAGCTGCTGCAGGGCGGGTTCGAGTTGTTTGCACGGTTCACACCAAGCCGCGGTGAAGTGAACGATGGTGCAGTCGGAGTTTACACCCGCGACGGCGCACAGCATGGCCGACAGTATCCAGCTAGCCATTGGATTCCTTCCCAAAAGCTGATCAATTCAAGCAAAAAGCAGTCTCAGCCGCATCCTGCGACCGGTCGGAAGTGTCGCGGGAAGAAAGCTCGACCGCAAGACCAAATTCAGAGTAAATCGCTGCGGCGATCGTGCGTCCGCTCGATGCGTTGCGCGGCTCGCCAAGCGGCGATTTGTTGATGGTTGCCACTGAGTAGAATCTCGGGTACCGCGTGCCCACGGAATTCGCGCGGGCGGGTGTACTGCGGAAACTCCAGCAGAGCTTCGTCGGAAAACGAATCCTCCACCGCGCTCCGCTCGTCCCCCAACACGCCTGGGATCAGCCGAATAGCCGCATCGATAATCGCCATGGCAGCTACCTCGCCGCCGTTGAGCACAAAATCGCCGAGACTGATCTCGCGAGGCTGCAGAATTTCGACTACACGCTGATCAAAGCCTTCGTAGCGACCGCACAGCAGAATCAGTCGCTGCGACTGGGCGAGCTCGGACACTAGCGATTGCTTGAGCATTTCGCCTTGCGGGCTCATGATCAGCAACTCTCCCGGATCGGCGTCGAGCCCGCGCACGTGCTCCACGCAATCGACCACCGGCTGGACTTGAATCAACATGCCCGGCCCGCCACCATAGGGCGGCGCGTCGACTTTGTGGTGCTTGTCGGTAGACCAATCGCGGAGATTATGGACGTGTACTTCCACCTGCCCTCGCTCGATGGCTTTAGCTAGCAAACTCTCCCCCAGGTAACCTGAGAAGATGGGGGGAAACAGGGTGATAATATCAAAGCGGATGTTGAGATAAGTCATTGCGGCTGAGACGTATATGTTATTGAGGCGAATTGACTGAAAACCGAAAAAAGAGACTTTACATCAAGCCGCAATCTTTGCGCAGTCGATAGAGTCTAACATGA
>CAKQNH010000305.1 GCA_934255105.1 uncultured Pirellulaceae bacterium | reverse complement strand
CTCCGATGCCAGCAAGCAGATCATAACTGGCACCGTCATCGTCGTGGCCGTCTTGCTCGACGCGCTGCGCACGCGCTGGGGAAAAAGCTCCTAATGGCGGCCCACGCTGGCTTTCCTCAGGAAGTCGAGTTGCTTACTGGATCATTCGGAGGCTGGTTAAATATCGCTGCGATTGCAATAGAACCCATCGAGCAATTCAAAGACATCGGGCCATTGGTATTCCAGTTCGGCCGGCTGTTCAAAATAACTTTCGCTCGCGACCGCGAAAAATTCGGCCGGATTCGTCGCACCGTAACAATCCAAAAGATTCGGGATACCCATCTGGCAGATATGCGTCAGCTCTTCAAAAGCTGTCGGCATGACGCGACTCCATTTTTGCGCGACCTCGGCCGATTCCAACGGCGGAAAGCCGTCGGCATGGCTCCCATTGCGCATGTCGATTTGATGGGCGAATTCATGGATCACCACATTCCGCTGCGGGTAGGCATCGCGAACGTTCTCCAGCACCTCGCTCCATGACAAGATGACTGGCCCGCGATGCCAGGCTTCACCTAGTCTGTCGGACCGCCCCTCGACGATCACGCCTCCGCCCAATTGCTCCTGCGACTTGGCCTGGTAGGCCGCCGGGTAGATTAGAATCGACAGCACGGAATCAAAATAATCCTGATCGAAATGGAGCGTCATCCGCGCCATTTGAGCGGCGATGGTCACACGATGTTCGTCGGTTAGAACCAATCCGCCACATCCCTCCCAGTTCTTTTCTGCAACCAAGATTTGGACCGACTGACGAATTTTGGCTTGCTGTCGCTGGCTGAGCGAATTCATAAAGTCTGCATTCATTTCCAGCACGTCCTCCCACTCATGTGGAAAGCGTTGGGCAATGATCCGCCGTCGTTTGTATTTCTTAAGCCAACCGAACACTGTCCAGCAACCGCCTATTACATATCGTGAGAAAAACTATTGTCGTAGCCGAAGTCGCCAGACTTTGGATAGTCTTAACGTTCATGACCGTTCTCAAACCGAGGATGATAAGCACAAACAATCGCGCGGTTGATTTCAGTGTTTTCAACCGCCAATCAACGCTAATGTCAGACTGACATTAGCGCTTATTTGCGTCCATTCGCGGTTTGATTTTCCGGTTGAGTGGGTCTCAGCGGCGGTGGTTGCCCTGGCTAGGGCTGATCTGAAACGTTAAGAGTTACGGGAAAACTAAGCCTCCGCCGTCCCCCGGCAACCGCGACTGCCTATTTCCGAGTTCGGACCTGCACCAATCTACAGGAATCGAGTAAGCACCATAGTTTACCATTCCTACTACGCCTTGTCCTTGCGTTGCTTGGGCAGGGCCAGACGCACCATGGTCTCAGCTTGCTCCAAACTGTCGCAAATCGCCAGCTTGCCGGGCTCGGCAGTCAAGCCTGCTTGTTTTAAGAGTTCGGACGGTTGCTGTTGCACTTCAGCCAGCACGACGAAGACCCCTCCGTGCCGAAGTTTGTCGATCGCCGACTGCAGAGCGACTAAGCCGGTCACATCCATAATGGGCACGTCCACCATATGCAAGACGATCGCCTTAACGCTGCGGTCGGCTGTCAAAATCGCGCTGGCAGCTTTTTCGGCGGCGCCGAAAAACAGCGGTCCATGAACTTCATACAACAGCACGCCCTGTGGCAGCGGGGCAACTAATTGCGGATGCGTGCCGGAGACCACGCGTGTCCCAGAGATCTGAGCCATGCGTCCCATGAACAGCACGGCTGACAGCATGCCCCCCGTCACCACGCTGACCACCATATCAAAAAAGACGGTCAGCAGAAAACAGGTGAGCAGCACGACAATATCGCTGCGTGGTGCCACGCGAATGATTTGAGCGAAATGGCGGAGGTCGCTCATATTCCAGGCGACGATTAGCATCAACGCGGCCAGCGAAGCCATCGGTAAGTACCCCAACAATGGCGAGAGAACCAAGATCGCTAACAGCACGAAGGCAGCATGGATGAAGGAGGCGATGGGACTCTTGGCCCCCGCCCTGATAGCGGTCGCAGTGCGCGCGATGGCACCGGTCGCAGCGAACCCAGAAAAGAAAGATGCCGAGATATTCCCCAGCCCTTGGGCAATTAGCTCGCTGTCAGGATCGTGCTTTTCGCCCGTCATTCCATCAGCCACGACAGCGCACAACAATGACTCGATTGCTCCCAACATGGCAATGGCTATGGCGGGCATCAGCAGCGCTCGGATGAGGGCCATATCGAACACCAACGGCTCGGCACTGGGGCCGGGGCCCGGAAGATGCCATGGAAGAATAGGAACTGGGGGCGTATTGGGAATGCCTGCCGCCTGTTCACCTGCGGCCGTGGTGTAGACAAACCGCCCATCGTTGATCGTCCCCGGATTGAAATCGGGGTATACTCGCTGCACGGCGAAGCTGACAACCGCTACCACGAATAATGCCAGCAGCGCAGCGGGAATCCGCTTGCTGATCTGTGGCCAGATAATCAGCATCGCTAGGGCTGCGACGCCAACCACCAAATCGGACAGATTGAGGCTCGGAACGGCACGGCCCAACACCAGTAACCGTTCAACATATTGGTCCGGCATATGTTCCACTTGTAGCCCCAAGAAATCCTTGATCTGCAGCGTCGCGATGACCACCGCAATGCCACTAGTGAAACCCGTGGTCACCGGGTGAGGCACAAACTCGATCAGCTTTCCCAGCTTAGCGATGCCCAGCAGGATCAGAATGATCCCAGCCATGGTGGATGCAATGCAAAGCCCTGCAATTCCGTAGCGCGCAGCGATCGGGGCCAAGATCACGACGAATGCCGCCGTCGGTCCCGAAACGCTGGTTTTGGCGCCACCTAAAAGCGCAGTCAATCCGCCAGCCACAATCGCCGTGTAGAGACCGTGTTGCGGTGGTACGCCGACGGCAATTGCCAGAGCCATCGACAGCGGGACGGCGACGATGCCGGTCACGATGCCGCCCGCAGCGTCCTGGCGAAAATCACTAAACGTGTAGCCCTCGCGAAATGTTTCGCGGAGCGCAGTCGCCAAGGGCCATGGCGGCGATGCATTCTGGGGCAGGGGGGATTGTTCTAACTGCTTCATCTGACGCTGCTCGACTTCATCCAATCGCTCCCTTAGACTCTTCTCGACTGGTCCAATCAAAGCCAGACATTTCGGCCAAAGCCAGAGTTAGAGCATGCGTACCATCGCGGCCCCACCCGCGGGCTTGTACGGACAAATATAACTGTTCGGCCAGAGCTAGCCCCGGCATGAACAATCCCATGCGTTTGCTTTCGGCCAGAGCGATCCCCAAGTCTTTAATAAAATGCTCTACAAAAAACCCAGGTTCGAAATTATTGGCGATGATGCGCGGGCCTAGATTGGTCAGCGACCAACTCCCCGCCGCGCCTGAGGCGACTGACTTGAGCACCGTCTCTAGATCCAGTCCGGCCCGCTGCCCATAGACCAAGGCCTCACACATGCCGATCATCAAGCTCGAAATCAATGTCTGGTTGACCATCTTGGTATGCTGGCCGCAGCCTGCAGGGCCTTGATGAACGATCGTTTTACCCATGGCTTGCAGGCACGGCTGCAGCGATTGTACGACAGCGGCATCGCCTCCAATCATGATCGACAATTCTCCTTCGCGGGCGCCTCTGTCTCCGCCCGAAACGGGCGCATCTACGGCGTGGACTTGCTTTTCTTGCGCTGCCTTGAAAATCTCCACCGCTAGCGACGGCTCGCTCGTAGTCATATCGACTAACACATTGCCTAGCTTGCAGCCCGCCAGCGCGCCGTTCTCAGGGCACAGGAAGACCTCGCGGACATCGCGCGGAAAGCCGACGATGGCGAACACCACGTCGCTGCGCTCGGCCACGGCGCGGGGCGAGTCGGCCCAGGCCGCCCCTTGGTCGAGCAAGCCTTGCGCTTTTTCACGCGTGCGCGTGTAGACCGTCGTAGCAAACCCAGCCCGTAGCAAGTGCCCGCACATGCTGGCACCCATCACACCGGTTCCAATCCAGCCAATTTTGGTTGTACCTGCAGCGATCGTCTTCATCGGGCTCATAGCCAGCGTTCTCCTGAGTCTTCCAATATTTCACCACCACACGAATATTTCACCACTACACGAATGCGTCACCACCACACGATGGCGTATCCCACGACACCGGTTAGCAGCGCATAGAAAAAAAACAGCGGCAAGGTCTTGCGAATCACCACGCCTTCACTGCCGATCAGTCCGACCACTGCCGAAGCGGCGACTACATTGTGCACGCAAATCGTATTTCCCGCTGCGCCCCCGACGGCTTGCAAGGCAACGATCCACACGGGATCGACCCCCAGTTTGAGCCCCACATCATATTGAAATAGCGCGAACATCATATTGCTAATTGTATTGCTGCCAGCCACGGCGGCCCCCAGTCCACCGATAAACGTTGCCAGCAACGGCCAGGCATCGCCCACCAAATCCTTGACACCTTTGGCCAGCGCCAACGGCATCTGTTGGTAGCCCGCCGCTCCACCCGCGCTGTTGATAAACACCTGGACCATCGGCACAGTAAAAATCAGCGCGACGGAAGCGGCGATCGTCGTCCGCCAGGACATCTGCCAGGCCACTGCATACCGCCGCGTTTGCAGGCGATGCAGGATCGCAGCACACATTGACGCGACGATGAAAACCGTCCCCGGCAAAAAGAGCGGCGTCACCACCTGCGAAATATCGGTACCCAAAATATTCCTAAACGGAATGCAAACGCTCTTGCACAGAGCTTGCGGGGATAGACCAGTTCCCGGAAGCGTCTGCTGGCGCGTGATGACCAATAGTATGGCCACGATCAGGTAGGGTAGCCACGCCAATAACAATCGTGGCTGCCGACCACGCTCTGCTATCGACTGCGTACTCTCATTGTCAGTCCAGTCGCTCGGGCGCTGGTCGCTGGAACACTGGTCGCTGGAACACTGGTCGCTGGAACACTGGTCGCTGGAACACTGGTCGCTGGGCGGAAAGTCCCAAACTCGATCGCCACGTGGGACGAGGAAGCCGGCGCGGGCCGCAGGTATCACGACGGCCAGTCCAATCAGTCCGCCCAGCAGGGACGGGAACTCAGGGCCTAACAACCAAGCGACCAAGAGATAGGGCACGATCATGGCACACGCCGCAAACAATGCAAAAGGCCACACACGCAAGCCCTCAGTAAAGCTCTTATTACGCCCAAAAATGCGAGTCATCGTGGCAACCACAAACAGGGGAACAAACATTCCCGCCATGGCGTGCAGACAGGCCACGCGGAAGCCGATTAAACACAACAGCGCGCGACCATTTTCGAACCCCGCCTGCGTGGCAAACTCGTCGATCGTCCCTTGGCCTGCTAGTCCCGTCGAAACGCCAATGAGTATCGGCGTTCCGACAGCACCAAACGAAACCGGCGTGCATTGGATCATCATGCCTGCAATCACCGCCGGCAGCGCAGGAAATCCAAGGCCGACTAATAACGGCACAGCTACGGCCGCCGGTGTACCAAACCCCGCAGCACCTTCGATGAATGAACCAAACAGCCAGGCCACAATGATGACCTGCACTCGACGGTCGGGAGAAATATTACAGAAAGACTGACGAATCGCTTGCAGCCCACCACTTTCGCGCAGCGTATTGAGCAGCAGAATTGCTCCAAAGATGATGTACAGCAATTCGAGCGCTACGATAATGCCTTTGAGCGATGCGGCGGTAACTTGGACCAGCGGCACCTGCCACACGCCCAGCGCCAATGCCACAGCCACGAAGTAGCACACGGGCATGGCCCGACTGGCTGGCCAGCGCAAGCCTACCAACAGCAGGGCCACCGCGGCAATCGGCAGCAACGCCAGCAATGCAAGAAATTCGCTACTCATAGCGGCAAGCGCCTCGTCAAGGGTGTGTAAATACCAACTCGGGTGCCAGCAAAGTGGAGTGTCCAAATGCACAAAATGCCTGGCCTGCGAGTTTTGAAGTTGCACTATTTAACGTGTTTGGTTCCTTAGGCCAACGGCCTTTCTCAACATAGCCTGGGGTATCACCCCAGGAAGTTAGGACGTACGACGTGTTTTGGCCAACGGCCATATTCAATGGGTGAGCTCGGATTGACTATGACCGTTGGCCAAAAGGGTCTGTGTGGGTTTCAGTTCCAGGGGCTTTGCTGCTGGCTATGATAAATATAGCCGTTGGCCAACCGAGCC
>CAKQNH010000304.1 GCA_934255105.1 uncultured Pirellulaceae bacterium | reverse complement strand
GCGTTTACGCTCCTTGGACTGCTGCGACTTGTCGTAGCTTTTAACGCGAACCTTCACCACACAGCGAGTATGACGATGCAAAACAGTTCTATCCCAAGCCAGACTGCCGCCGAACAAATCTCCACCGCCGAACAAATCTCCACCGTATAAATCCTTCCCACTCCGTAGTCACCGCCAAAGCTACGACAAGTCGCAGCACTCCAAAGTCGCTCCGCCTGCAATACGCGTCAATAATTATGCCGACGTCCCACGGGCCTCGCGCCGCTAGAGCTGTCCGCGCGGGGTGGTGCCCACGCGGTTTAACGAGGCTAAATAGCTAGAACGGTTAGTTCTTTCGCACAAACACTTGGCTAGAGTCGACAGTCAAATTGCCTTGGTCATCTCGCTTGGCTTTGCCTTTTACGACAACAGTTGACAACTCCTTCACGTTTAGCAACTCGCGCGCATCAGCCGCGATTGGATTGCCGGACTCGTCGACGATCTTGATCGTAGCAATGTTGTCCTTGACCGCATCCGATTCGCAGCAATAGTCCCAGGGGGTGGGGCAACCTTCATCCTCCGCGCAATAGGGGACTTTGGCATCCACGATGGTAAAGGCGGCTAGGCCGTCGACAAACGGCTTGCTCGATCCACCGATGAGGCCCACTAGGGTCACATCTTGGCCGTCTTCGATTGCCTGGCGCGCTTCGCCGACGGCCAGAGCACCGTCCGGTTCGGTATCCACTACATACAGGGAACCTGCCGTGGCACTTCCCGCGTCGGTTGTGGTGGCTGTTTCAGACGGCTGGCAGCCAACGCTCAGCGCGCCAAAACCGATCATTGTCAAACACAGTAAAATTCTCATTTCAATTCTCCAAAAGTAATAAGCTAAACAGCCTTCAAACTCGTTGCGACTTCGGCTCGCAACGCCTTCAGCGCAGGGGGCAACGCACCCACTACGCCCAACAACAACCCAACACCACATCCGATCAGGATACAGACGCTATCAATTCTTAGAGTAAATGCTCCCATCGTAAATCGCACTGCCAAGCCGTTGAGCAGCAACAAGGCCATGACGCCCGACAGCAGCGATCCGGCTGCCGCTAGCAGTACTCCCTCTTGAATCAAGCTCAGTAGGATGGCTCGTCTACGGTATCCAATTGCCTGCAGCGTAGCGATCTCGCGGGTGCGTCCCGCGACGGCGCCGTACATCATGTTCAAACCGGCGAACACTCCGGCTGCTGAAACCAACAGCACGACAAACCATGCCAGTAAACGAACCGGTTTATAGTGTTGCTGTAACTCGCCGTAGTAGTCGGTCTCGCGAATGGCGCGCAGCTCCAAGTCGGTTCGCTCTTTACAGAACAGCTCCACCTCGGCGGGCAAGCGACCCGGCGACAGCAGCATCGCCGCCAAGCTCAGGTCTTGTCGCTTGGTCTGTGTTTGGAGATCTTCAAGCTTGCACCAGATCTCCGATTCGTAAGCCGCACCATCGGCGGCAAAGCGTCCACTAATCGTCCAGTCACGCCCTTCAAACTCAATGCGCTTGCCCATTGCCAGCGAGTCATCCGAGCTTCCTAGCTTTGCAGCGGCAAGTCGGCCCACGATCACTTCCCCTTCGCCAGGCCAACTTCCGTCGACTAATTTTACCGCTCGCCGCACGAGAGGTGCGGTCAGTGTTACGCCACGCACTAAACCCAGGCCTTCATGTTGCTCACCTGTCTTGACTCGTGTTCCCAGATACAATTCTGGCGAAACGTGTGTGATACCAAAACGCTTTGCGGTTCCATCCAAGCTAGCTGCCAGCAGTGAAGGGGTCTGCGCCGCGATGGATGAGTTCTCGATATTCTCTTCCGAGTTGACTGAATAGACCAACACCACGTTCTCATCTCCACTAACGGCCAACGACCGTTCTAGTCCACGTATAAATCCCACCACGACGAACACCAACATCACCACCGTCGCCAGAGCGACGAGCGTCAGTGCTGTCCGAACTGGCCGCCGAGCCAAGTTGCGAACTCCGTATTCCCAAGGAAGTAACATCGGTCAACGCGCAATTGTGAATGGTGAATTTTCGTTAAGCCGCCTGGGCAGCGCCCCGCGTGTCTCCGCATCGTTAAACCGCGTGTGCAGCGCCCCGCGCGTCCCCGCTTAGCGGCGCGCGGCCCGTTGGGTACGCGGTTTAACGATCTACCCCAAGCGTTTGCAATTTCAGAACTTAAAAGCTGCACAACCTCGCAGCGAGGAGGAGTACCCATAAACGGCATTGAAAAACGTGCCACTTATTTTGGGACCGATGCACATCGCGCGATGTGCATGTGCTAGCTCAGATCAGCCAAGATTGATGCGCTAATCGCGCATTGCGGCCGGAAAGAAGTTGCCTCGACGAGGCAAAAGAACAGCGCATCAAAAGTTCAATGCGTCGAGCCGTGTCGTGCCCCGTGAGAGCGTGCGTGGCTAGCGGCGGTGGTACCCAACTGAACAAAGGCATGGCATCCAGCGATTGATCAGGCACTTCAGCATCCGCTTCGACCACAGCGCCTTCACAAATGCAAGCCTGACAATCGCAGTCGTTGTGGCTGGGCGCGGGAGCATTTGAAGCGGGCGAGTCCGACTCTGGCACCTCGTGGCAATGTGAGCAACAAGAGTGTGTGGACTCTATATTCGGCTCGCTCGCAGCCACGTTCGCTCTAGTAGATGCATTCACTTTGCACGACAAGCAGCGCAGCGGGCAAGCCAGAACGCTAGCGATCAACATCAGGGCCAAAACGGGACTTCTCATACACACCATTGTAGCTGCCTCACCGCCGGAGTCCAGCACGCCGTGGGTTAAGCTTCCAGCTTGTCGTGGGATAAGCTTCCAGCTTGTCATCTACACGTGGGATAAGCTTCCGGCTTGTCGTGGGATAAGCTTCCAGCTTGTCGTGGGTTAAGCTTCCAGCTTGTCGTGGGTTAAGCTTCCAGCACGCCGTGGGATAAGCTTCCAGCTTGTCGTGGGATAAGCTTCCAGCTTGTCTTCTCTGAACTACTCCTAACCCGCAAGCTGGAAGCTTTCGCCACTTTTTATCTCTAGAGCTTAACTTCTGCCACAGCCAGGGCGCATGCCGCAACTGCGCTGGGCTTGTTACGAGCCTACGACGATACGCTGCTTGTTACGAGCCTACAATGCGGTGCTTGCTACGAGCCTACAGTGCGGTGCTAGCCGGTCAGCCTCGACACCAGCGGGCGGCGAGATGGAATACAATAAGGAATTCCGATTTTTCATATTTAGCGGACACGATTGCTATGCGAGCCCACACAACATTTATCCTGTTTCTCATTGCAGCCACCGCCTGGGGGGCATACGGACTTGCGGCAGACGGGGAGCCCAAGCAAGCGCATAATCGCTTCACTCAGGCCGGTGAGCGGACGTTTGCAACCTTCGATCCGCAAGTGGAACAGACTTGGCAGGGCTCGTTCTTCTTCATGCAGCTCGCCGATACTCAATATGGCTTTTTCAACGAAAACAAGAGTTTCGAGCAGGAGGTAGCACTGGTTGAAAAAACCGTGCAGCGATATCAATCGCCTCCACCCTCGCTTTGTGATCGTGTGTGGTGACTTGACCAACGCCACGCCGGAGCACGCACGTTATCAGGCTCAGGTTGCGCAGTACAAACGTGACTTCTCCAAGGTCGATCCGGATATTCCACTGGTGTGTGTCTGCGGCAACCACGACGTTGGCAATCGACCGACGGCTAGCTCAATTGCCAGCTACCAAGAAAATTTTGGTGATGACTATTTCTCGTTTTGGGTCGGTGGGGTGTTCAGCATCGTGCTGAATTCCAGCTTGCTAAAAGATCCAAGCGGTGCACCGGATATGCTAGCCGCTCAACAAGCTTGGCTCTCGCAACAGCTCGTTGACACTGCGGCTGCTAAGCCGAAGCATATTTTCGTGTTTCAGCATCACCCCCTGTTTCTCACGCAAGCCGATGAGCCGGATCAGTATTTCAACATTCCACTGGCGCGAAGAACTCCGCTACTTGAACAATTGCAGCAGGCAGAGGTACGTGCCGTCTTCGCTGGGCACTATCATCGCAATGCGTACGGACTAGCGGGTGCGATGGAGATGGTTACGACCGGTCCAGTCGGTCGTCCGCTGGGCAAGGATCCATCTGGCTTGCGGATTGTAACCGTGCATGAAACGAAGATAGAGCACAAGTACTGGGCGATCGATGAAGTACCACACAAGATCGACTTGCGATAGGAGGCTGGATTTGTAGGCTCGTAACGAGCGAAGCGCTGTTACGGCATAAGAGGGAAGCCTGTGCTGCACGGGAATGACAAGCTGGAAGCTAAAGCAATGACAAGCTGGAAGCTTATCCCACGACAAGCTGGAAGCTTATCCCACGACAAGCTGGAAGCTTATCCCACGACAGGCTGGAAGCTTATCCCACGAGCTGGCTATAATGGTTTTGTATATTTTTCCACCTGGTTGCCAAATGGTTGTGAGCCCAGTGAATATCGATATGACCCTAACTCGTCGTCTGTGTCTGACCGTTTTATGGCTGAGTGCAGGTTTATGGCTGAGTGCAGGAGTGAATGTATACGCTCAACCTCCAGCTATCGACTTTGTGCACGAGGTCGTTCCCGTGTTGAGGAACCACTGCGTCACTTGCCACGGCGGGCGCGAGGCAGAGGGTGGTTTCTCCATAAACACTCGCCATGATATCGCCACCTCTGGCATGGTAGATGAGGAGGATGTGGACGCATCGCGACTGCTCGAGCTGATCGCATCCGATGATCCTGACGATCAGATGCCTCCCTCGGATCGTCCGCGACTATCTCCCGCTGAGATCGATGTGTTGCGCAAGTGGGTTGCGGCAGGTCTGCCGTGGGATGACGTGTTTTCCTTTGCCGTAGACAGTTACGAACCACCGCTCAGGCCGCGACAAGTCAAATTGCCGCCCGCCCAAGCTGGTCGTGAACATCCCATCGATCGCATCCTAGACAGCTACCTCATCAGCCGGCAACTTCCGATTCCAACTGCGGTGGACGATGAGACTTTCCTGCGCCGAGCGCATTTGGATTTGATCGGACTGCTTCCCACAATCGACGAGGTGCGAAAATTTCGCCTCAACAATTCTGCCACCAAACGCGAGGATGTGATCGATCAGTTGCTGGCTCGCAATGTCGACTACGCCGATCATTGGTTGACGTTCTTCAACGACCTGTTGCGCAATGACTACAGCGGTACGGGCTTTATAACGGGAGGCCGCAAGCAGATAAGTGAGTGGCTGTATGAATCGCTGGTGACCAACAAGCCCTTCGATCAGTTGACGCGCGAGTTGGTGGCGCCGCCAACGCCTGCTAGTCAAGGTTATATCGATGGCATCAAGTGGCGTGGTAGCACCAGTGCGGGACAAACCAACGAGATGCAATTCTCGCAAGTCGTCTCGCAGTCGTTTCTAGGGATCAACATGAAGTGCGCCTCGTGTCACGACAGCTTCATCGATCGCTGGACTCTCCGGGATGCCTATGGTCTGGCGGCCATCTATGCCGAGACGCCACTACAACTGTATCGCTGCGATAAACCGACCGGCCAGGAGCAGACGGCCGCTTGGCCCTTTCCCGAGCTAGGACAAGTCGATCCGGCCGCGCCACGCGACGAGCGTTTGCAGCAGTTGTCCAGGTTGATGACGGATCCGCAAAACGGCCGCTTTGCGCGAACCATCGTCAACCGCTTGTGGCATCGCTTGATGGGCCGCGGGCTGGTGCATCCGCTCGACGCCATGCAGACCGAGCCCTGGAATGTGCACCTACTCGATTACTTAGCGGTCGAATTGGTCGAGAGTCACTATGATTTGAAAGCCATGCTGCGGCTGATCGCCAAGTCGCAAGCCTACCAGTCCGTATCGGATGCCGCTTCGTCTGCCGAAGCAACTCCCGAGTATGTCTACCATGGCCCGCTTCCACGCCGCATGACCGCCGAACAGTTCATGGATAGCGTGTGGCAATTGACCGGCGCGGCTCCCACCACCTACGCGGCTCCGATTGCTCATGTGGACCCGGCGCTGGTGAAGGTCGAGTCAATTGACTTAAGTGGCAAGTGGATTTGGGGAACGCTCAACCGCAATCACTCCCCGGCCGGTGAGACTCTGTTGATTCGTAAGCTGGTTACTCTACCCGATGACCTAACCAGCGGCGGTGCCATCGTGACCTGTGATAATGAGTTCACACTGTTTGTGGGCG
>CAKQNH010000303.1 GCA_934255105.1 uncultured Pirellulaceae bacterium | reverse complement strand
CACCCGAAACCACTATTGACCCCATCGTGCAAGCGGCTGAGTTAGTCATGTCACTGCAAACGATCGTTTCGCGGGAAGTCAAACCCAGCGAATCAGCCGTGGTGACGGTCGGCGCGATTAACGGCGGCACCAAGCACAATATCATCGGTGACTCGTGCCATCTACAGTTGACCGTGCGCAGCTACACACCCGAGGTCCGCAAACAAATCCTATCTGCCATCAAGCGCAAGACGCTGGCGGTAGCTCTGGCCTATGGTGCCCCCGAACCCGAGATCACCACATCCGAAGGAACTCCGGCGCTGGAGAACAGCGCTAGCCTTACCCCGGTCGTAGCCGACAGTATGCGACTAGCTCTCGGCTCGGAGAATGTCCTACCCATGCCGCCTGTGATGGGTGGTGAGGACTTCAGTCAGTACGGTTTGGCCGGTGTGCCCATTGTGATGTACCGTCTGGGAGTGGTTGATCCACAGCGTCTGGCGCGTTTCGAGGAGCTGGGCCAACAACCACCCTCGCTACACTCGCCCACTTTTTATCCCGATGCCCGCGATGCATTGGCGACCGGCCTATTGTCGATGATCAGCGCTACCACCGATCTGCTGCCACCCGCCAATCGCAAGTGAACAGTTCAGTGGTCCCGATGGCGACACCGTTCTTCCTGGTCAATCCAGCGAGTCAATGGCAGCGACCTGGCTCGCCGATGGCGAGTTGCCACTACGGCGTTCCATGGGCGAATTTTGTCAAGCAAAATGTTCCCTGTCGTGCCTACTGACAACTTCGTGACGCACAGCGAGCTTTGGTTATGACACGTATTGCCTGGCATCGCGAGCGGGCGTTGGATTAATGATGCATCCCCAGGCTCCTCACGACACATGTTGGTTGCATTAACCGCATCAGTCGTAAGATAGCATTTAGTGCTGGACAAAGGACGTTATTCAGCATTGCGGTGAAGCACATGAAAAACTAAGTGGAAGCGATTTACGACAAGCCGTGTGCTTGATGCAACTGCCGCGGACGACTGCACATGGATGGATGGATGGATGGATGGATGCGCAATGAACGGCAAGCTGAGACAGGCAAGCGTTGGCCAAGCCGAACTGGGAAAGCCAACAAACTCGTTGCCGGTGGTATCACCTAAATCGCAGGTTGAGGCTTCTTGAGTCCTACATTCTTGATGTTGTCCGCGATCTGGTGAAATTTTTTCTTGCCGCGATCGCGTGGATTCGCGACGGTAATGCTCGCAAGCGGGATCATTCGGATTTCAGCTTCCGTAGGGATCTTCATGCTGCCACCTCGATCTTTTGTCTCCGGGCGAGGCCGGCAAAGTAGTCAAGGCTGTCAAACTGGTACGTATCGAGGTAGGCACTATTCGATTCACACAGAAGTAGCCTTGGCGACGTTATGTCCATAATCGGCAAGAGGTAGTAGTCCGTGGCTTTCTCGTTTGACTCGGCCATCCGCACTAGAATGGTTCTGTCGGGCGCGACTGTTTGCTCGATGTTGATTAGCCAGCGCCGCGATTCGGTCTTGGTTTGACGGAACCGTGAGAGTGTCGCTAAAGGCGGCTAGCTCTCCGCCCGCGCTGGGACGGCGAGACGGACTTGCATAGTGGACCTGCTTGAAGCAGCCCACATTCATCCGCATTTGGGAGTAAAAGACAACGTACCGGAAAACGGACTTCTCCTGCGCGCAGACATTCACACGCTGTTCGACCTGCACTTGTTGGCGATCGATCCAGAGACACTCGAAGTAGTCTTGGCACCAAAGATTGCCATTGATTTGGATTACAGGAAGCTCGCTAGTCGAGCAATCACATTTCCACGAGGTTCCAGGCCCTCAAAAGCGGTCCTCAAGATCCGTTACGACCAGTTCCTTGCTCAGCAATAATAATCTGCGCGAATTACGAGAACCGTCGCAACCGTAAGAAGCACTAGGCGCTTCGCGCTGGTACACTGCCTAATTCGCATTTCCCCAGCCACGATACGCCCTTTCTGCAAGTTGGAAATGATTACATCGGAAGTTAAGAATCCCCACGTCGGCATGCTGGCTATCGTGCGGAAACGGCGAGCTGTTATCAGTGAGGTTCGCCCGTTTCTCGGCGAGGACAGCGTCCTGCACTTGGTTCGCATGGAGTATAAGGACGATGCGTCGCCAGAATTTGAGGAATTGATCTGGGAACGCGAACCGCATCGACAGTTGCTGGAACCCAACGCCTTACCACAAGGGTCCGATCCGCCGATGGTGGCAGATGACTTCGATGCACTTCTGAGCTCGGCCCGCTGGACGGCGCTGTCACCCTACCTTGATCCAGACGACGATGGTCCACTTGGCCGCATGCCAATTTGCTCACCATTTCACGGCGCGGTGCAGGTGGAAGACTACCAGTTGGTGCCGCTGCTGAAAGCACTGAAGATGCCTCGCATCAATTTGATGATCGCCGACGATGTCGGGTTGGGTAAAACGATCGAAGCGGGACTGATACTTAAGGAGCTGCTCATCCGGCGGCGCATCCAACGCGTGTTGATCCTAACACCGGCTTCACTTAGAGTTCAGTGGCACGATGAGATGTGGTCCAAGTTCTCATTGCGGTTTGACGTGATCGATCGGGCAGCGACCCACAAGCTGAAACGTACGATGGGGATCGACGCCAATCCGTGGCGGTCCAGCTACCGGGCCATCGCGTCCTACCACTATCTGCGGCAACCGGACGTTTTAGAGCAATTCCACAGCGCGTGCCAGACGCCGGAAGGCTCCCCGCATCTACCATGGGACCTGTTGATCGTCGACGAAGTCCACAACTTGATGCCCTCCCCATTCGGAGAGGATAGCGAACTATGCAAGATGCTGCGTTACATCGCGCCACACTTCGAACATAAGCTGTTTCTTACCGCTACCCCGCACAACGGGCGAACTCGTTGCTTTTCGGGCTTGATGGAACTGCTCGATCCCGTGCGTTTCAGCCGCACCGATGAACTCAAGCCGGCCGAGCGACAACGTATCCAAGATGTCGTCGTGCGGCGATTGAAACGCGATATCAACTTGCGCACCAATCCACCCAAGTTCTGCACTCGCCTTGAACCCAAGGCACTCATGCTGACGTTTTCGAAGCCCGAGAAGGCACTCATTAATGCACTGACTATCCTACGTGACAGAATCCGAGCGGTCATTCGCTCCGAAGGCGGTCGGCGCAGGCTGGCCGGCGCGTTTGCTATTGAGATCCTTGGCAAGCGACTGTTGAGCGGGCCAGCCACATTTGCCAACTCCTGGCTGCGTTGCAAGTTGGGGCTGGTAGAGGATGAGGCGTCCAGCGACTCCGATGTGGAGGCAGCCAAGAAGAGCGTGGATGATGACACGGGAGACGATCGAGAGACAGAACGCCGCGGATCGACAGCGTCGCTGGTGATTGGCTCATGGTTAAAAGCGTTGGAAGACCAAATCACCAGCGAGATCGCCCAGGTCGACTCGGCCGTCGAGGGCTTGGGGATCGACTTGCATAGCGACACCCTACAACCGCTGCTGCCAAACAACGATGCGCGGTTCGATAAATTGGCCGAGCTAATCGTCGAGCTCTTGTTGGATAACAAGGCATGGCGCGACAACGAACGGATCGTCATCTTCACGGAGTACAAAACAACCCTCGACTACCTGATGTCGCGTCTGCGTAAGACACTGCCGGATTCGGATGATCGCATTCTCTCGTTATTCGGTGGTATGCAGGATGTCGAACGAGAGCAGATCAAAGAGCAGTTCAACGATCCAGAGGCAAAGGTGCGTGTGCTGCTGGCTACAGACGCCGCCTCAGAAGGTCTCAACCTGCAGGCTACCGCCCGCTACTTACTGCATTACGACTGCCCTTGGAATCCATCGCGCATCGAACAGCGAAATGGCCGCCTGGATCGCCACGGTCAAGCGCGCGATGTGCAGACTTATCACTTCGCCAGCGACGAAGACGCAGACATGCGGTTCATGGCGCTGCTGATCCGCAAAGTGGACCAAATGCGCGAGGATCTCGGGGCGGTGGGCGAAGTACTCGACGAAGCCATGCACAGCCGCTTGATCGATGGCCAAGCTGTGGAAACCGTAGAGCGGCGGTTAGACCTACAGTTAGAGAACGCGAAAGGGAGCGTGGATCTACCCGCCGATGACTCCGTTTCGACCGCAGATGACAACGAAGACGGATCGGACAAGGAGAGTATCGATCATTTGCAGGCGTTGGCTGCTGAAGTCGCCCTGGACGAGCGTTCCCAACGGCATGTGCTTGATGTCGCCATGGGCATCCATGCGGGACGACCGCAATTGTCAGAGCCTGACGATCGCAATTGCTGCAAAGTGCTCAACCCCAGCCTGTCGGGCTGGAGCGATACGATTGACGAGACCGTCCGCCGCACGGCTACGGGAAGTGGATTAGGGCCGATGCCGCTGCTGACTTTTTCTAGTGCCCCTTTTATACACGACGTTGGCGGGCGAACCATCTTTCGCCCAAATCACAATATTCAGATGGTCCATCTAGGCCATCCGCTCATGAGCCTGGCATTGAACATTCTGGGGCAGAGACGCTACCCCGGAACGAAAATGTCGGTGTCGCGTTGGACGGTGCGCGAGGGCCAACTGCCCGCCGGTTCCGATGCGCTCATCCTGCTACATCTGGAAGAATTGGGCGTCAATGAACTTCGCGAGACCTTTCATCACTGGATTCGCACCATCCGCTTCCCGGTCACCGGGGAAGACCTCGGCCAACCGCTACCACACGTGCCGGCCGCTGCGCTACACGCCATGCGGCCAGTCACGTCCGGCTCGGCAAAAGCTCGGGCGACGGAGCTGTTATTGGATCTGGAAGTCGACCTGAAGGACGCAGTCCGCGACATGCGCACTCGCCTGACAGATGAACTGCGTGCTCAGTTGGAACTCGACGGCAAGGCGGCGCGCTCCGAGGAGGACAAGCGGTACCAAAGTCGGCAAGGTGAAGTGTCCACAATGATCGCAGAGAATACGCTGCAAAAGCTGGAACGCGAGATTGCCTCGCTCAAGTCGCAGAGAGAACAAGGCATGCTGTTCGAGGCCGAAGCGCACCTCGACGACTTAGATAAGTCAATCAAGCTCAAAGAGGGAGAGGTCGAACATCGCCGCAGGCACTACGAGGAGGTGCGTGATCAACTGTCGCGCGAGCGGGAACGCGTGGTCAATCGGCTGCTGCCAAAGCGATACACGTTGTTTGGCGAAGCGCAAGTCTTTCCGCTGGCGATCGAAGTCTGTTTGCCGGAAGGAGCCCAGCAATGAGTGGTTCTATGAATCAAGCAATTGAGAAATTCAGTTGGTGGAATAGTCTGCGCCATGGCGGACTGCTGCTGGACGCCGCCAGGTTGAGCGAAGTGGTTCGTGAGCCGCAAAAGCTCAGTTCCTACGAGCAAGATCGGCTGCGACGTGAATTAGCGAACTTCGTCGATGCGCCCGACGCCAAACGCGGGGAATTCGTCAAGTATGTGATGGGAAGTTTGTGTGGCTTTGAGCGCACGACAGGTGAGTGGTATCGGGGTTCCGAAGTCAGCAAAGACTGGTCGCGGACGGCCATCACGGGAGAAACGATCCGGCCGGCTCATCTATGGCTGGGCAAACGAGGCGCCGTGCTACCCGTATTTATCGATAAAGAAAAGCGGCTGGGAATCGGTCGTGGCGTGCGCGTGATTGGTCATGCCCTGCAGTGGATGCGCAAAACAAACAATCGGCTGGCGATCGTTACCAATGGCGATCAGTGGCGGATCCTTTACGCGGGGCTCGATTACGAAGCCTTCGCCGAATGGGATCAGCGGCAATGGTTCAGCGAAGGCGAACCATCAACGGAGCTTAAAGGCTTTCTTTCACTGGTCCATCCCGATCTACTCACACCAGCGGAAGAAGGTGCCAGTTGCCAGCTTCTGACGGCGATCAACGATAGTCGCAAGGGCCAAGCCGAGTTATCGCAGGTGCTTGGCGAACGCGTACGGCAAGCGGCTGAGTTATTGATACAAGGGCATGGCCAGGCGTTGGACGGCCACCTGGACCAATTTACGCCTCAGGAACTGTACCGCGCAGGCGTCCGAATGATCATGCGCTTGGTCGTCATGTTGTTTGCCGAATCACGCGAGGCACTGCTGCCTCGCGACAATCCGGTGTACCACATGTCTTACAGTCTTCAAGGCCTGCGAGATCAACTCGAACGCATCAACCCGCTGCGGTTAAGAAA
>CAKQNH010000302.1 GCA_934255105.1 uncultured Pirellulaceae bacterium | reverse complement strand
GCCATGAATCGCAGTTCTTTCAATGGCTCCCCTGGCACGACGGCATTTTGGACCAAGTGCCAGAGGAAACGGACTCGCGTTTCAAATGGCTCTGCGGATGGTTTGCCAATTTGCATCGGCAGCGTCGCGAGCATTTCCAAGCAGCACTCGTCGCCCGCGGTCTGCCGCTGGACGAATCGCTGGCTTTCGAATTCTTTGAAGTCAGTCAGTATGCTGGTAAAGCCGACGCACAGCATTTGAATCGGCTTTTCCCAGGCAGGATGTAGAACCATGGCTAACTTGCGCCCCGAACACAACACGCCCAGCGGACCCATCTCTGCATGTCAGATTTGTGGCAACCGCCAGCTAGAATTGGTGCTCGACCTGGGGCACCAACCGCTGTGTGATACACTGCTGACTGCGAATGAACTGTCCTGGCCCGAGGTTACCTTTCCGCTGCGACAACTGTGGTGTCCCGACTGCAGTCTGTCGCAACTCGGTTACTGCGTTCCTGGCGATATGGTGTATCACAAAGAGTATCCCTATCGCACCGGAGTGACGCGTGAATTGGCCGCGTATCAAACGGAGTTGGCGGCCAGCTTGATTGAGGACTTGCATTTGGCCAGCGGTGCGCTGGTGGTGGACATTGGCTGCAATGATGGGACTCTCTTGCAAGCTTTTCGGGCGCAAGGCATGAAGGTCGCGGGCGTCGAGCCGACGCCCATCGCACGCTTTGCGCGCGAGGCAGGAATCGCAGTCGTCGAGGCGCCGTTTGATCCCGATGTGGCTCAACAAGTGGTCGATAGCCACGGTCGAGCGCAACTGGCAACCGCCACCAACGTTTTCGCTCACATGGCCAGCCTGGGCGATTTCATGGAGGGCCTGGAGACGCTAGTGGCCGACGACGGGCACTTCGTGCTAGAGAACCACTATCTGGGTGCCGTGATGGAGCGCATGCAATTCGACACCATCTATCACGAACACTTGCGGACCTATTCGCTGACCGCCTTGGTGCGCTTGTTCAACTACTACGACTTTACCGTCGTCGATGCGTTGAAGGTCAGTCGCTACGGCGGCAACATCCGCGTCTATGCGGCGCGCGGCAAACAGGCCCAGGTCAGTCCGCGGGTGCAACAGTTGTTGGACGAGGAGAAAGGCTGGGTGTGGGATGCCGAGTATTACGCAAGCTTTCGACGACGCTCCATCCAACTCAAAAACCAACTCCTCGAACTAGCGCTTGCCTGTGCGTCTCAAGGCACACCGCTCGTGGGCAATTCATGCCCGGGGCGTGCTAGCACGCTACTGAACTTTGCGGGAATCGGACCCGATCTGATGCCTTATATCGCCGAGCAATCCACTTCGTTGAAGTTGGGCATGTACTTGCCGGGGCGCCACATTGCTGTGGTAGACAATCAACGTTTGATCGACGAGCAGCCCGCACATGTGTTGCTGCTAGCTTGGCACTATGCTCAGCCAATCGCCGAACAGCTACGCGCCCGCGGCCTGCGATCTAAGCTCTATACTCCGCTTCCCGAGGTAGCCGAACTGTCGATTTAGCACGGCCGGGCTTTATTTACATTGCTGCAGGGATGCTGTGGAGATTGGCGGGAAAGCAACTTTAGGCTGCTGCGACTTGCCGTAGTTTTGGGGTTGGCCGAGCGGCAGTAGCAGCTTCGACGTCCCTTCGAGACCGACATACTCTAGACTTTGGCCCCGCTTGCAGCTTGAGCTTATGAAAAAAATGGTATTGCTCGGCGGTGGTCGCTGGGCTCGAGTATTGATGAGCGTGCTGGCCGATGTGCTACCCGCAGATTGGCAGGTTCTGTGGGTCACGCAGCACGGTCGCCAAGCCGCCGAGCTGTGGTGCCGCGAACAACAGCGGGAGCAACAGCAACAGCAACAGCAACAGCAACAGCAACAGCAACAGCAGGAGCAGGAGCAGGAGCAGGAGCAGGAGCAGGAGCAGCCTGGGCGCGGGCAGTGCGCGAAGCGAGCTCGCGCGGCGGATTGGATTAAAGTGACGTCGGAGGTGAGCGATGCACAGTTGTCGCACATGCAGGGGGCCATCGTGGCGACCTCGCCTCACACGCACGGCGACTGGCTGCAGCGCCTGCTGCGCGCCCAAGTTCCCACGCTGTGCGAAAAACCAATGGTGCTCGACCCACAGCAAGCAGACGAACTTGAACGTCAAGCCATCTCAGCCAATTGCCCACTGGGTGTCAATCTAGAGCTACACTATGCGACTTATATCGAGCAGTTCGTTCGGCTTCTGTCCGATTTGGACACTCAGTTGGCTACGATGGCACCGCCTGCTGCCACGCTCTCCAGCCGATCGGTCATAACGCATCAACCACAATTAGCTAATTCGCAGACGCCAGACATGCTCGACGACGCGGAGCGTCGAGCCACATTATTACATCAACCACAATTAGCCAATTCGCAGACATCAGACATGCTCGACGACGCGGACATGCTCGACGACGCGGAGCGTCGAGCCACATTGTTGCGTCGATCGCAAGCAGCCGATTCGCAGGCGCGGCACATCGAACTGCAATGGCTCGATCCATGGTCTGAGGTGCGTTACGGCGAGACCAAATATAGCGACGTGTACACCAACATCGTGGACGATATGTTTCCGCATTGTTGGTCATTGCTGCGGCACGCTAGCGGCATTGAAGATTGGTGCGTTGAGCAGGTGGAGTATTTGTTCAATAGCGATGTGCATATCCGGTTGGTGCAGGGTGACGTGTCGGCCAACATCGTACTCAGTCGTCGCGCTCCCGAGCGCACGCGTCGTTTGAGTGTGCAGCTATCCCCAGGCACTGATCGGTCGCCGCAGGTGGATGCGAGCAATCATTCATCGCGATGGGACACCTCGGGGCCTAGCAGTTCAAGAGTCGGCACCTCAACGTCCGCTACTTCAGGATGCAGCACTTCAGAATATACTGTTGAGCTCGACTTTAGCCCCGAGCCGGGGTTTATTGCTCTGGCTGGCGAGCGGCGCGAGTTGCAGTGGGCTGGCGAGCGGCCGCTGGCGCGCAGTCTCAAGTCCTTTTTAAATGTGATCGATGCCCATCGCTCTGGCGACCAGCAGGCCTGGCAGAGTTGGCCGCTGAGCATTGTCTCCTGTCGCCAGAGTGTGCGAGTTTCGACGGCCATCGCCAAGCAATTGCGTCGCGCTCAACAGCAGTGGCTCGATCGCTGTGCGGCTGGCGATGAAGCTTGCTCCGGCGCTCACGGCAATGCGTTTCGCCAGCGACTGTGGTTTGATATGTTCGTCCCCATCGCTGCCGCCGCAGGCCAGCGGGTGGAGTTTACTGATCCGCAACAGTTGCAGGCATTTTACGATAGTATCGCACAGCTAAGCCAACGACCCCTATGAACCTACAACGCTTGGCCCAATGGCTGCAACTGGATCGATCGCTGTCGTTTGCGTTGATGGCCAGGATTTGGCAGGCGATATCAGGGCCCATTACGGTCGCACTCCAAATCAGTGCCTTCAATCTGCATGAGCTAGGAGTCTTCGTAGGAATACTCAGCATAGTGGGTATCCAGCCCTTGTTTGAATTGGGGTTGGCCAGCGTGTTGATCAGCCAAGCTGGCAATATGGTAGGTCGCGAGTCAGCCAAAGCAGACGCGAAACAATCTACGCTCGGCCAATCACTGGCTTGGTTGTCGCGCGGCGGCGTGAGGTGGTTCGCCAGCGTGGCGAGCCTGTACGCTATCGCAGCTCTGTGTGTGGGGTGGAAGGTCCTCAGCGGTTCGGGCGTTAGTCAGATCGATTGGCGCATGCCGTTGGTGTTGACGATTGGCGTTTCCGCGCTCTCGCTGGCGATTTCGCCGCGCGTGTATGTCTTGGAAGGAGCAGGGGAGCGCGAGTTTGTGTACCGCATGCGTTTTTTCCAGGCGGTGTTGGGCAGCTTGACGATGTGGAGCGCACTGTGGTTCGGCTTCAAGCTGTGGGCGATCGTGGCGGTGTTCAGCGTCGGAGCCTTGTTTCACATCGCCATCGCCTTTGGCACTCGAGCTCGACGGCTGCTCTCACCGGCGGCCAGGGCGACAGGCGTGACCATGCCACGCACGTCGTGGCTGTCTCACATCGGCCCGCTGCAGTGGCGTATGGCGGCGATTGCAGTGGCCCATTATCTGGCTTCGCAATTGCTCTATCTATATGTGCTGAACTATCATCCGGCAGAGCAAGCGGCTCCGTTGGGGATGACCTTGCAAGTCGCTGTGGCCGTTCAAGCTTTGGCTCTCGCTTGGGCGCAGACGAAGTTTCCGTTGATCTCGCTGCATCAAACCGCTGGCAGACGCGAGGAGTCCGGTACGCTGTGGCGGCAGACGGCGCTGGTTTCTACCGGGATATTGATGCTAGGGATGCTCGGCTTAGCTGTCGGCGTGGTGGGACTGGGGTGGCTGGACCGAGGTTGGGAAAAGCGCTTCGTATCCCCCCCGCTGATCTTGGCTTTGGGGGTTGGGTACGTGGCCAATCACTGGTTGGCACTGCAATCGTTTTATGTGCTGTCGCGGGGTGCTAAACCTTTAGTAGTCGCTTCCTTGGTCGGTCTGCTGTTTACTGCGGCAGCGGTGTGGTGGGGCGGAAAGGAGTTCAGCGTGGTGGGAGTGATTTTCGCATATTCGCTGTCGATGGCATGCGTGACCCTACCGTTGCACACCTGGGCCTATTTCAAATTCCGAGCTCAGTAGCTTGTCCCACAGCGGACCGATGTGGCCCCAACTGTAGTCGAGGCTGACGCGGCGCGCTGCCGCGCCCAATTGCTGTCGCCGCTGGGAGTTGGCGGCCAGCTCGATTAGGCCGCTGGCCAGTTGCTGAGGGAGGCTCTCGGCTGGCCCCGAGGCGACGTACAACGCCTGGCCGTCGCGCGATAGTTCCGCGATGGCTTGGCTACAGTCTGTGCTGAGACATGCCAGCCCGTAACTCATCGCCTCCAGCAGCGCATTGGGAAAGCCCTCGTAGCGGCTGGGCAACACGAACATCTGAGCGGTCCGGTAGATCTGTGCAGGCTCAGCCAGCCAGCCTGTGAAATGGACTCGCGGGAGATTGGCGGCTTGAGCTTCCAGGCTCGCTCGCTGTGGCCCGTCACCGACAATCTGTAATTCCCACTGTGGCATTTGAGCGTGAGCCTGCTGCCAAGCCTGCAACAATTGGTCGATTCCCTTCTCGCGGCTCAGACGTCCCACGCTGAGCACGGTTTTTGGTGACTCGCCATTTGCAGTGTCGCCGTCGGGAGAAGCGTCGTTTGTCGAAGCAGTCGAAGCAACTACGGAGGTTATCGGCGGACAGGTTGATGAAGACTGCGGAGCTTCGGGGGAAGCGACCGGATCGACCGCATTGGGAATTACTTTGATACGGCTGGGGGATATCCACTGGCTCAAGTGCTGGGCGATTTCGTCTGTCTGTGCGATGCAGCCAGTGCAACTCGGATAGGTCCGCCGCCTCCACCATTCCCACAGTGGGCCGAGCCGTTGTCTGGCTGGGTCGCTGCGCTCGGCGATCCATACCGGCAGGTCGAGCCCCCGCGAGGCTTGTAGGGTGCTGATGTTCATTTGGTCGCAAAAGCTGAGTATCAATTCCGGCCTGAGTTCGCGCAGTTTCTGCCGCAGCGCCCGCACGCGGTGCAGATTCGCTCTGATGGCTTGCCAGAGATTTGTGCTGTCTCGCGTTAGCCCTAGTCCATGGCGACGGACTGATGAGCTGAGGGCAATTTCATCTGTGCTGGCTGCTGACCAGGTGATCACATGCAGTTCATGTCCAGCGGCCGACCAGCGATCTGCCAATCGCGCCAGCACGCGTTCGGCACCACCGCCGTGTAGAGCATGGATTGTAAGCGCGATGCGCATGGCTGAACTTCCATTGAATGGACTAAACGCAACTCGCGTCCATAGCGAGTGGCAACCGGCGCTGTGGTACGGCGCCCAATACGCCACCGCTCGTGGAACTCTTTCCGCCGCTTAGCTACAGCCGAAAAGCTACGACTAGTCGCAGCAGTCCAAAGTAGCTTCACTGCGAACCAAAAACTACTTCACTACCAATTCACTACCAAAACTTGCTTTCGTGGCCATCATCACCAACTATCGTAGCGGAAGTCGCCAAGACTTTCGGCCGTTGATTGGGATTCCGAATGTCGACTATCCAGCCAGCGCATGCCGCACAATTAGACCTTGCTGCGAGCTTGGGGAGCGTTCTGGACAATCTCTGTAAGCGGCAGCAGGTGTGTGT
>CAKQNH010000301.1 GCA_934255105.1 uncultured Pirellulaceae bacterium | reverse complement strand
TCGGTCAGGGCAGCCAGAAAGAAGAGCACGCCGGAAACGGCCATCACCGGCAGGGCCTCGATGGCGCGCCGCTGCAGCGACGCTTGCCGCGACAGTCCGCCCGTCAGCAGCCACCCCAGACCTATCCGCAAGCCCGCCGCAGCGGCTAGGGCGATGGCCGTCAATTCGAACGCGCCGTGGGCCGTTACAAATTCCAGAAAGTTATTTCCGCCTGGGGTTCCGCCGCGCGCCATGTAGCCAAATGAAGCTCCCAGGACGCTGGCATTGAGGGCCGTCATGTATAGCCCCGGAATAATCAGTACCCCCATAGAGAAGCACTGCAGGCCGATCCCCGTATTGTGCTGAATGTAAAAAGCCACCATGGCTATATTCTCATCCAAGCTGCGAACATAGCTGGACGATTGGAAGTCGGCCTTGGTGAAGCTATCGCGCATGGCCTCCATCTGCTCGTCTCCCAACATGCGTTCAGCAAACCCAGGAAAGGATTGCTCATCAAGCGCCAGCCAGCAGGACAGGCTGAACAGTCCAAAGAACAAAATAGCGCACAAGTGGACACAGCGGTCGCGAAAGATTTGTTGCGGGGCTTGGCGAAAAGCCACTTGCCACCATTGGCGAGTCTGAAAGCTGCGCGTGCGATAGATCGTGTTGTGCGCCTTGCCGACCAAGCTGTGCAAATAATCGACCGTGGCGGGAGACAGGCGATACTGATCGGCCATGGCTAGATCCGCACAGGCCGAACGATACAGGTCCGACAGTTCAGCCAGTGCGCGGCCGGACAGTGTTCTGCGATCGCGCGAATTGAGCTGGGCCAGCAGTTGCTCAAGACGCAACCACTGCTCGCGGCGTCGCTGAACTGTCTCGGCTAGTGTTAGCATCTGTAAACTTTCATCGACAGCTTGTTCTCAGCCGATCCAGGCCACGTGCGCGATCTTCGGCCGACAAAAAAATCCGCGTGTACAGAGCGCACAGCAGCAGATCGGCACTGGTGTCAGGCAGCAGATCGAAGCGGCGTATGAGCGGATCAGCCAAATGCCGAGCGATTTCCTCGCGACGCGCGATGCTCACTCGCTGGCGATTCTCCATGTAGTGGCCGATGGCCTGGGCCAGCGAATGATTGGCCGAGAAGGTAGCCGGTATCAGTTCGGCCAATCCGAATGCGCGCGGATCATCGGGCATCATCGCGCGCAGCGGGCTGCGCTGGGCTTCCGAAATGACCATTGTGCCAGCCGCCAAGTCCCCTAGACGCTGCATCCGGCGAGTGAGTGTCATGCTGGCAAATCCAATACACAAAGTGGGGATGATGTAGGCCATGGGCCCTTCTTCGGCCAAGCTGCGCAGCGGCAGCAGGACGCACATGTCGGCCAGTCGCAACAGATTGCGCAAAGCGGCTTGAGTGGCGTGGATGGGCCGCCCGTCGACCGAGATGACGCGCAGATTCATGAACATCTTACCAGGCGTCCGCCCATTGAAGTGCGATTCAAAGTAGATCCCGTAAAACCAACTCAGCACAAAAAACCCCAGCAGGGTCACGACGGTCATCATGCTGCTGCCAATGCCCGCAAAGGTCGACAGTATAGCCAAGACGAACTGCACCGCGACCAGAAAGCAAATGCGAATTAAAAGGTCGATCAAGAAGGCAGGCAAGCGTTGAAAGGGCCCCGCCAGAACATATTCGAACTCGATATTCTCTGGTGTGATCACCCGCGTGGAGCAATCGAGCTTGTCGGTAGCGGGTGCTAACATGGCGGATTCTGTTGCGGATTCTGTTATGGGGGAGTTTGTGCAGTTTTTACGGATTCGTCAAACCCAGATTATTCATTACCCGCAGTGTCAGCAAGGAGCTTTGGCTGCCGCAGGTGCCGTCGCCTCCGCAGGCTGCGAAAACGGGTTGGCATATACTGCGGTTTAACGAGTCCCATGAGCAGTTCGGCGTTGGCAATCCATCCAGTCAGCCTTATATTGTGCAGATTCGGGAAGTTGACGGCATAACCCCCTGTAAGGAAACCGCGAAATATGTCGCGAAAAAAAAAGAATAGATCACAGCCCGCTCTCAGCCGGGCAGATCTGAGAGGAAGTTATGCTCAACAAGCTTCTCAAACAGATGATGTCTAATGGTGGGGTTGCCCCACCGGGGCCTTCGGTCACCAGCAGAGCGGACGAGTGGCACGATGCCTATTGCGACACGATCGAAACGATTCCCGATCGCACTGCCGAAGCGTTTCACAATCACCCCTACATCGATTACAAAATCACCCACATCTACAGCAGTGGGATGATTGTCGCGCACTGCACCGACGGAGAAGAGCAGTTCAAGGTCTTCATCAACCTCCCGCAGGCCAAACCACCGATGGGGTGCAGTTGTGCCCAGTCTCAGGGGAAGGCCGCGTGTATCCACACCTTTGGTCTACTGGATAAAGTACTTGAATTGCTGGAGCAACGCCACAACAGCTTGCAAGATCGAATCCGCAATGAGCGATTCGATTCCGGCAAACCGGACATGAGCATTTTCCAGTTCGATGCCAAGGCAGAGGTGCGGCGTGTGCTTGCCGGGCTCCTGCCTCGCTCAGAGATGGCGGTCCCCCAAGCGGCAGATGTCGAGTCGCTGCCGCCGCTGCAGGTAGCACAACCAACACGCATCGTGTGGAACGTCGAGATAAAAAATAACAGCCTGGAAGTCGTCCCGTTGTTGCAACAAGCCAAGAAGCGCGGCGACGGTTGGACCAAGGGACGCCGCGTGTCGCTTGAAAGTCTCCGCGAACATAGCGGGCTGATGAACGACATGGACCGTAAGGTCTACGATCTAGTGCAGATCGACACCACCTATTACCGCGCAACCTACGCGCTCAATAGCGTGGAGGCTCTCAAACGCCTAGTGGGAGCGGCGCATGTGTTCCTGGATAGCCAGCCTGCCGAAGTGCAGTTCGTGGCCCCCGTCGTCACCATTGCTAAAGACGCAGACTCCGTGCGTTTGGCCCTGCGAGATTCACAGCTCGGCGTCAGCCGTTTTGTGTTTAGCAGTAATTGCATGGTACACCTGCGTACCGATCTGGGGCTGATCCAACTGAGCCATGTGACTTCTGCTCAAGCGGAATCGCTGCGCGCAATCGTGCGCATGCCGCGCATTGGACTGGCTCACGAAGCCGACCTGGTGGCCACTGCTCGTCAGCTTCAGCCGATCCTCGATGTGGAACTGCCCGAAGTCGTGGCTGGCAAGCGCATCGACGAGGAGTATCAGCCGGTCATGTTGTTGCGTTCACGAGTCGATGGTGCACTGGATTACGGCTTGCGCCTGCGCGACACCACCGGGCGACTGCTGGCCGCCGGGGCTGGCCAGATGATCCGCCATGTCGATCGCGAGGGAGAGCCCGTGCAGTACGTACGCTCTGCCATCCGCGAGCATAGATTGTGTGCTCAGATGGCGGAGGAGTTCACGCTCCCCACGCACGAATCCTTTGGCACCATCGACGATTTCGAAGTGGCCCTACAACTGCTCGACACCTTGCACAAGGCTGAAGCGAGCGGGGAACTGGAGATCCTGTGGGATAAAACGTCCGAGAAGCCGCTGCGAGTGCTGGGTACCATCACGGCGCAGAACGTCAGCGTCGGCATCTCGCGCAAACGCGATTGGTTTCAGCTCTCCGGTTCGGCACAGATGGGTGACAAGTCGATTGAGTTGAGCGATTTGTTGAGCGGGCTACAAGCGGCTGGACCAGACGCCGTGCATGGCGAATACGTCCGCTTAGGCGATCAAGGCTGGGCCAAGATCTCAGAGAAGCTCCGCAAGCAGCTCAAACAGCTTCACGACTCGGTGAATCAAGATCGCAAGACGCTCAGGTTCGACATGACATCCGCTCCTGCGATTCGCGATCTGCTGGCCCAAGATGTGGAGATGAAGGCAACCGCCGCTTGGACGCAGTGCTTGAAGCGACTCGAGAAGGCGGAACGACTCGAGCCCGTGCTGCCTGAAGGCTTGCAGGCCGATCTACGCGACTACCAAGTCGATGGGTTCAAATGGCTCAGACGATTGGCCGAATGGGGCGTGGGTGGCGTCTTGGCCGACGACATGGGCCTGGGCAAAACACTGCAGGCTTTGGCCGTCATCCTGGACCGCGCCTCGCAGGGCCCGACGCTGGTTATCGCTCCCACCTCAGTCGGTTCGAATTGGGTGCGAGAAGCCCAGCGTTTCGCCCCCAGTCTAGAAGTGTTCCTCTATCGCGAGACCGACCGGGCTGACTTCTTAAAACAGATCGGCCCCAATAGCCTAGTGGTCTGCAGCTACGGATTAGCCCTGCGCGATGCTGAAGCGATGTCCAAAGTCGAGTGGACCTCAATGGTGCTGGATGAAGCTCAAGCTATCAAGAACAGTCGCAGCAAAACTTCGAATGCCATTGCGACCATCCCCGCCGATTGGAAGCTGGCGTTGACGGGCACGCCGGTCGAGAATCACCTGGGGGAGCTATGGAGTCTATTCCATGTGGTCTCTCCTGGGGTGCTGGGAGGCTGGGAGCAATTCCGCCGCCGATTCGCCGCTCCCATCGAAAAGGATAACGACGAACAGCGACGATTGGCCTTGCGCGATCGCCTGCGGCCATTCCTGCTGCGAAGAACCAAGGAGGAGGTGCTCAAGGATCTACCTCCCTGCACGGAATCGACCATCTATATCGAGATGTCTGCCGCCGAGCGCAAAGTGTACGACCAAGTGCGTCTGTCAGCGCTGGGTGAAATCGATGAAATGGCCAAACTGCCCGATGTCAAGGATCAACGCTTCCGCATCCTGGCTCTGCTGACCCGCATGCGGCAACTGGCTTGCAGCCCTCGGCTGGTCCACGACACCTGGAAAGAGCGTTCGTCTAAGACGCAGCAACTGTGCGAGACGCTGCACGAACTGCGCAGCGAAGGACACCGCGTGCTAGTCTTCAGTCAATTCGTGAAGCACCTGAACTTGATCCGCGAGATGCTGGAAGAAGAGAAGATATCGTACGTCTACTTGGACGGTTCGACTGAAGCTAAGAAGCGTCAAGAGCTGGTCGACGAATTCCAGAATGGCGCAGCCGACGTATTCTTGATCTCGCTCAAAGCGGGCGGAACCGGACTCAATTTGACCGCCGCCGATTACGTGATCCACATGGACCCCTGGTGGAACCCGGCCGTGGAAGATCAAGCTACCGACCGAGCGCACCGCATCGGGCAGGACAAGCCGGTGATGGTCTATCGCTTGGTTTCGCAGGGGACGATCGAAGAGGAGATCCTCAAGCTACACGACAGCAAACGCGACTTGGTAGCCGGCATCATGGAAGGTGCCCAAGCCGCAGCCAAGCTATCCACCGACGACCTCATCTCGCTGCTTCGAACGTAGAACGGTTGTCTCAACCGTTCCAAAACCGTTTCGCTTAAACTTCGCATAAACGTAGAACGGCTGTCCCCAGCCGTTTCACACTCCCGTAGAACGGCTGTCCCCAGCCGTTTCACAGCAGCGAGGCGTGCGCATTACAGCTTGACCGTAGAACGGCTGTCCCCAGCCGTTTCACACTCCCGTGGAACGGCTGTCCCCAGCCGTTTCACAGCAGCGAGGCGTGCGAATTACAGCTTGACCTTGGCGTGCATGGCGTCATCCACCTTGGGACGCTCCCCTGTGGCGTAGGCTTTGGCCGCGTCAAACAGAAACTGGTAGCGCTCGATCCCCGAGTTAGACCAATACTCACCTTGGGAAGCGACTACATTGATCAGGCCCAGACGCGGGTCAGACTTCCCTTCGGTGAACCACACAGCCCACGATTCACTCCACAATTGGTCGATCTTTTGGCGGTCTCGCACCAGTTTAGCTTGTCCGCTGATGGAGACGTACGACCCGCCCCCGGACATGGTCACAGCGACTTGTGGGTTGGCGGTCAGATCCTCGACCTTCCCCGAGTCCACGTCGGTTGCAAACCACAGATCGCCATCATCTTCCAACTGGGCGATAAACATAGGTCGTGCGGACAATTTGCCATCCGCACTACGCGTGACCAACATTGCGTGATGGAACTGCTTACTGATAGCAATCAATTCCGCCACGGTCGCTTGTTGAGTAGATTCGCTCACCATACTTCTCCTGATACGAACATAGTGTTGACCCTATCAGGAATGAGCAACTCATGTGCCAGCGTCTACCACGGTTTGACCTTCCAGCCAATGTAGAAACCGGCGGCGAAGACGACTAGGCTGGCGACTACCGGGCGCTTGCGGCAGTAGGTACC
>CAKQNH010000300.1 GCA_934255105.1 uncultured Pirellulaceae bacterium | reverse complement strand
GTTCTACGTTGGTTGAAACGGTTGGGACAACCGTTCTACGTTAGGCGAAACGGTTGGGACAACCGTTCTACGTTGGGTGAAACGGTTGGGACAACCGTTCTACGTTGGGTGAAACGGTTGGGACAACCGTTCTACGATGGGCGAAACGGTTGGGACAACCGTTCTACGATGGGTGAAACGGTTGGGACAACCGTTCTACGTTAGGGGATCGTGCTCTTTGACTTGGCGGACCACTTGGGGTCGGCGGCAAAGAACATCATGTGCTGCCAAGGAAGGCCATCGTACTGCTTGGCCAGTTTGAATCCGTTGGCGCGATACTCTTTCAATATCTGCCGCTTGCTCATCTTGTGCAGCGGCTTGATCGGCACCCTGGGGTCTTCTTCGCGATACTCCAGTAGAGCGATCAACCCAGTGGGAGATAAACTCTTTCGCAGGGCAGCCAGCATCTGTTTGGGATGCGAAAATTCGTGGTACACATCGACTAAGAGCACCAGGTCGACTTCACCTTCTGGTAGGTGCGGGTCCACAATCGTTCCCAATACGGGCTCGACGTTATCGATTCCTTCAGATTGGCTGCGGAGTTCCAACAGGTGCAACATCTCCTGCTGGATATCGACCGCTAGAACCTTGCCCGTAGGTGCCACTTGTGGTGCGATCAACAGCGTGTAGAAGCCGTTGCCGCATCCCAGGTCGCAAACCACCATGCCCGGTTTCAAGTCGAGTTGCTTGAGCACTTCAGTGGGGTGCTCCTCGTCCTCGCGATTGGCGCGGACCAACCACGGCGCGCCGTGATAGCTCATGGTCTGCGCGATAGTGCGACCAAGATAGGTGCGCTGCGCGGGCGGCAGCGTTGTTTCTTCGCCCACCTCCTGGGCGTGGCCGAATTGCATTGTGCCCAGAATTGCTGTGCCCAGAATTGTTGTGCCCAGAAACGTCATGCGCAGAAACGTCATGCGCAGAAACGTCATGCACAGAAACGCTGTGCTCTGGGTCGCTGTGCTCTGGGTCGACCGGCCTCTGAGGAGGCAACCACAAATCCAGCGGAGCGGTTTTGAAATCATGCTGGCTGCCTCGTGAGCGAAATGCAGTTTGGGAAAAGTCTAATGACGACTCACTTCGAAGGCTGACGCACCAACTGGTGAAAGGCTTCGGTGAGTTGTCGAGTCATGGGGCCCACCGTGCCTGTGCCAATGGGGCGTGTGTCGACTTTGATGACTGGGATGACTTCCGCGCCGCTGCCTGTCAAAAAACATTCATCGGCGATATATACGTCGTGGCGCGTCATCGTGGTCTGGTGGACGGCAATGCCAGCCGCCTGCGCTAGTTCGATGATGGCGTTGCGTGTGATGCCTTCCAAGATGCCCGCATCAGTCGGCGGAGTGTAGAGCTCTCCGCGGCGGACGATGAAGATATTGTCCGCCGTGCATTCGGCCACTTCGCCGCGATGATTGAGCATCAGAGCTTCTAGGCAGCCCGCACGTTTGCCTTCGAGCTTGGCCAGAATATTGTTCAAGTAGTTGAGCGACTTGATGCGGGGATTGAGCGCAGCGGGATGATTTCGAATGGTCGACGCTGTGACAATCTCCAAACCATTGTCGTACAATTCTTTGGGATAGAGCTCGATGCGGTCGGCGATGATGATGACCTGCGGATCGGCCGTCTTGCTAGGATCGATGCCCAACGATCCAGCTCCACGGGTGACGATCAAACGGATGTAGCCGTCGGAAATATTATTGCGCAACAGCGTGTCGCGAACGGCCTGGCCCAGTTCGGTGGGCGGCATGGGGATTTCCAACATGATGGCCAGTGCAGATTCATAAAGACGTTGCAAGTGCTCGGCTAGTCGGAAGATGTTTCCGGAATATGCACGCAAGCCTTCAAATACCCCGTCGCCATAGAGCAAACCATGGTCAAAGACACTGATCTTTGCATCTGCTTTGGCATAATACTGGCCATTAATGTATATCTCGACCGGCGGCATCGCGGGCTGGGCTCCATAAAAGTGGACAAAATTAACTTACCGGCGGGTTGCAGCCCCCGCCTAGTACACGCGCCGACCTCGATCGACACCGGCGAACATGGGAACCTGTCCGCAGTAAGCCTTCAGATTACCGAACTTGAGCCCGTAGCGGAAGTCGCCAAGACATTTGACCATCGTAACCTAAGTTGGCAGACTTCGGACGTCACTTGGTATTGCTACGCCAACGCAGCAAGTTCTACTGGCGTAGACTTATGCAGTTTTAGCCGCCGCAATTGCTGCGGTGTGGCGTTTAGGGGGGCGGGTGCGCGTGAGGCGGCTAAAGCCTGGACTCCAGCGGGTGCGCGTGAGGCGATCATTCTTGGGTCGAAGCTAAGCCATATCATCATCGTCTGTATCTGGGCTCGTGGGCGTGAAATCGAAACTCAGATGCTCGCTGATGCTGCCGGCAAGCGCGCCAATCTGCTGGCACGTAAAAAAGATCAACAGCGGAAGAAGGCTACCCGCGATAGCTGCCAGGGGGACGGGCTTATCCTTTCCCAGCAGCAGCAACCACAGCAGCAGAACCGCTGCGAAGCCGATAGACGTCTTAAGGAAATAGCCACCCCAAGCTTCAGCGGCTTGCCCGAGCGATTTCAAGACCGAGCTTGAAAACGGAGCAAACAGACTGCCGTTGTCCAACATCGAAAGCAAAAATACGGGAAACAAAAACAAGCTACTAGCCATCATGCCGGCGATCTGTAAGCGGCCCGCGCCAGGGTCGTCTCCCCCGAGCCAACTGCCCAGTAGGAAGCCAGGGATGACGGCCCCCAGCAAGGCGGCTGAAATGGCCAACATGTCGCCGGCATTCTCAAACAGATTGAAGCTGGGCCAGTCCGCCACGCGTCGCTGGCCGTTGGCGACCGATTCGATCAACGCGATTCCGCCGCTGAGCATAGGCAGGGCAAACAGCAGCCCAATCACGGGCGCACCGATGACGGCGATCAGCAGCAGCCCTTTTCCCTGAGCCGTGTCGGCTTGATTAGCGGCCAATTGTGCCAACGCGAAAATCGCTGCGAAGACGATTGCATTCGCGAAAATGTAGACCAACACCACAGGATCTTTGAGAAATCCGAAGGTCCGCTGGACAAAATTAGCCGTGTCAAAGTCATCTTCGTACAAACGGTCGAGCTCTTCGTCCATAGCCTGCTGGTCGGCCTGTTCGAGCATCCGCGAGGCGCGCGAACGCTGAGCAACTTGGGAATCAGCGGCCTGCAGTCCATCGCCGCTCAACGTGTGCCAATCGCTTTGCAAGTCGCGTTGCTGAGCTCGCGCACTAGGTTTCCAACCCGGCGGCGGAGCTGGGATGGAAAACTTCAAATGACAATCGGGGCACTGAATCTTTTTCCCCACTTGGGAAAGCCGGACGTACTGGGCCGTGCCGCAAGACGCACAGGCGATGCGGTATTCCGAATCGGCAGTGGCCGTGCTTGGTACGCTAGTAGGGCGCTTGCGGGATTTGCCTTTAGGGATAGGTGGCAAGTCGGGAACTAAGTCCGACGGCAATTCGGCCGAGGCGTCGCTCTCGCCTCTGACGCCCCGGGTGTTGCAGTTCCGAGAGCTCCGGTAGATCATCGTCGAAAATCGACCGCTTGACCTCCGGCTGGGATTGTGTGTTCTGGGATTCTGGTTTTTGGTGGGTTGGGTTCTGGTGGGTTGGGTTCTGGTGGGTTGGGTTCTGGTGGGTTGGGTTCTGGTGGGTTGGGTTCTGGTGGATGGGGCTCTGGCCACCTGGACTCGCCGCTGCTGGTCTGCCGGACGGCGGGTTGTCGGGGGAAGGATTGTTAGCGTGCAGAGGCAGAGGATTGCGGGGGGGAGCGGACGAGTCAAGCCTGGCGGGGGCCACATGCGCACCGCGGCGCGCCTGCTGCTTGTGCATGTGGGCCAGACGCTCGCGCTCTTTGGCTTGTCTGTTGGATTCGTACAACTGCTGACGTTCGGACAAATCGCCGATGGCCGGTTCGCCGAGGGTCAGCCAGTCTTTGTCGTCGATGGTCGCTAGGGGCCGAGGACCGCTCTGCGGTGGCGCATCGGCGTCGGTCGCTGTTGGCTTGTCGGCGGATTGGGGCTGCACCTTCTCTGCGGCGACGTTTGAAACAGAGGCGTTGGGGGGGAGAGAATCCGCCGGAGTTGTTGGACGAACTGCCCTGGCTGTGGATGCTGACGGAGCGGGGACAATGAAAGCCAGTTGGCACTTCGGACATTTGGCGCGATGCCCAGTCGCTCCCAGCCTGGCTTTCAGGCGGTACTGGCATTGTGGACAATTAAAGTCGAACACATTGTCACTGGGCACTGGCAGGGCACACCCTAAATTGGCAAAAACAAACCGACCACAATCGAAAACGCTAGGTTCATTATAGAGTAGACGCTGCAAGCCATGCTGGCAAACGGCCGGTTGCGTCGTCGGCAGTACAGCCTAGCCAATCTTCCTATTTTGCACGCTCAGCTATGATGCTAACTCCCAAAGCCAACATACTGCTGCCGTTAAGGGCGAAATGGACCAAAAGACAAGGCCAAATCGAATTCGTTGCGCGGTATAGCAGGCCCAGCACGATTCCCAGTACGATCAGCGGAATGAAGCTCAAGCCGTATCCCCAGTGGGCTAGACCAAACAGAATGCCGGTCACAATGGATGGCCAAACGGGCGGAACAAATTTAGCCTGTGCGTCGGGCGGTGTGACGTAGGGTGCGACAATATCTGCACCTGCATCGCGAGCTTCGCCAGTCAGCGGGACTGCATACGGGTTCAGGCTGGCAAGGTCACGTGCGCCTGTTAACGGCGGTGTTGATGGCTGGGATGGTGAGGCGTCCACTAATTCCGCTTGGACATCCCAGTCGTTACGGCCCAATGCGTTATCGAGAGTGGCCTTTCTATCCTCCAAACTGGCACCGAACAGAATCTGTCTGGGGGTGCTGACCGGCCACGACTGAAGCCATCCCTGGATGAGCACGCGGAATAAAAACTCCTCTGCCAGCGGGGCCATCAATACCGCGGTCGCCACTCCCAACAGATAGCTTCCCAGGGTTGCGTTGCGTCGTACCTCGTCTAACAGCGGGTGGGAATATTCCGTATTTAGCCCAATGGAGACGACCGCCATCAACAGATATACAATCGGCAGAGTAGCTAGCGTCGTGACGATGCCAATTTGCAGTTGTCGCCACAATCCCTGGGTGCGAAATCCTGCATGCGCGGGAGTGACGTTAAAGCGGAGAGCTAGCCAGCTCAGGGCCAAGGCAATGGCCGCCACGTGCCCCAGACTTGCGGCCGCAGCCACGTCTGCCGGAACCTGCCCTTCGCCATTTTTGGGGAGGACAGTTCCGGTTAATCGCACATACGCCGAAGCAAATACAATCTGGCAAACAACGCTGGTGATGACAATAAACATGACGTCGACCAGTCCCCATACGCGAGGCGCGCACGGTTCAACGATCAATATCGGTTCTCGGCGGACTGCGCGAACGATCAAGTAGGCCCAGCTTGCCACCGCGCCTGCTAGAAGCCCCAGCACGAGCAGCGATAGCGCGAATGACAATGCCGAGTACTGCTCGAGAAATTCGGGAGAGAGTTCAACAGTCTGGTTATCATTCATAAGCGAGTATCATGCAAAAACAGCGAGGTGGTAGCCGACGAGGCCAGACTTGGGAGAGGGTGAGTAACGTCCGAAGTCTGGCGGCTTCGGCTAGGATTGCCAACTCAATTTTCAAGCCATTCAGTGGTGCGCACTTGAACGCATCGCGCGCACGGCCTGAACCACATAATCCAATCCCGACGCGACGGTGATTAACACGGCCGCGTAAGCCAGCATCAGCGTGGTCCACTGGAGCCATGGTTGTGGGTCTTGTAGTAGCCACAGACTGGCTACGATCGCCGCGCACTGCAACAGCATTTTCCACTTGCCCATCCAACGCGCAGAAAAGTCGCCCCCTTGCCCTTCGATCATGGCACGCAAACTGGTGACCAGGAATTCGCGCCCCAGAATAACCGTGACCATCCATGGCGCAATTTGGCTGGTTGGTTCTCCAACCAAAGCGACCAGGGCAGCCGTGACAATGATTTTATCGACGAACGGATCGAGGACGCGTCCCAGTTTGGTGATCTGATTGAAACGTCGTGCCCACCAACCATCTAGAAAATCGGTGCTGGCCGCGATGACGAAGGCCACCAGCGCACTGAAATACCAGTCGCACTCGATCAAGACGCCCACTCCGCCAGCCAGTACC
>CAKQNH010000299.1 GCA_934255105.1 uncultured Pirellulaceae bacterium | reverse complement strand
CGACCAAAAATGTCGTAGCGTTTGCCGCAGTCGGGACACTCAAAACCACTCATGTTCTCGACCATACCCAGCACGGGGATCTTTACCTTACGGAACATGGCGATGGCTTTCACCGCATCCAACAGAGCCACCTTCTGAGGCGTGCAGACCACGACTGCGCCGGTCAAGGGGATCATCTGCGAGAGCGTCAGAGCGATATCACCCGTTCCTGGGGGCATGTCGATAATCAGGTAATCCAGCGGTCCCCAATAGGTATCGCGCAAGAACTGCGATATCGAGCCGTGCAACATCGGACCTCGCCAGATCACTGCTTGATCGGGTTCGATCAAAAAACCCATCGACATGACGGGGATCTGGCCGAAGTAGATCGGGCGAATCTTGCCGTTCATCACTTCGGGACGTCCCGAAATGCCTAGTAAGTGTGGCACGCTAGGGCCGTATACATCAGCATCCATCAAGCCAACTTTGGCACCCGCTTTGGACAAACTGAGTGCAATGGAGGTAGCAATTGTGCTTTTGCCCACACCTCCTTTGCCCGAGCCGACGGCGATCACATTGCGGGCCTGCAGCCCGATCTGTCCGATGGCGACGGGTGGTCGGTCGAGAGGTTCAATGTCGACGGTGACCGAACCAGCTTGTGGATACGCGCTGCGAATGGTCTCTTCGACTTTGTCTTGAAATTCGTCCTTGATCGGCCAGCTATGGGTGGTCAGGCGAATCGTACAAGCGACCTGGTCACCGTTGATCGAGAGCGACTCGATTTGATTCGATTTGCTCAGCTCGCGACCCGTTTCGGGATCGCGCAACTTGTCTAGGCTGGTTCGTATCTTCTCTTGGATCTCGCTTGAATCGCTCATCGGTGTTCGGCAGCTCGTAGAGGAAGGGGGTGCACTGCGTGGCCCGCGTCCGCCGCAGATCAATTTTGGCGTTAGTGGATAGAGATAGATGATCCATCCGGACGCCATCTGCCTATGTTAGCTGGGAAGCAGCGATTTGGGCACCCGGCTGGCACCCTGTTGAACCACCTGGGCGAGCGCGGCGTGGCGTTGCGTAACGGAACTCGCCAAGAGTTTCGGTTCTGAATGCGACTCACCGAAACTCTTGGCGATTTCCGCTAGGGGGCGGGGAGATGCAGGTCGATTCTCGCGATGAGGCCAGCGGTGAGCGGGTGAAGCCCGTGATGCGAGCGAGGTGCGGCGCGGATTAGGCTGGCTAGCCCACGCTGCAGGCCGGGGACATCGCGAACCACCACTTGAGCACCCGCTTCGATCAAACTGGACAACAGCTCCCAGTGCAGTTGCTCCGCGTAGACCACGCAAATCGTTTCCGGCGAGCGTTCCCGCACATCGCACAGCGATTCACATAGGCGTGGCAGTTGGGCTTCTTCCTGCACCGTCCACAGTACCAGCCCTAACCTGTTTGCCGCCAGCAGTTGCAACAGTTGCGGATGGTCTGCAGCGCGCAGCCAACCTGCGCGCTGGGCTTCCGCTGCCATCAATTCGCGGAGCATGTGACTGAGAGCGACGGTGATCACTCCGTCAACATCTAGGCTAGACCACAGGAGGGCTTGTTCGTTGAGCGGTGTCGTCACGGCAACTATTCTACTAACTTCCCGTCGGCAATGAGCCACGTCCATATTTTTCCGACCTGTCCACCGGCGGTCACCCGCAGGTTGTCAGCCGAGATAGTGAGCGCATACAGAGCATTGTCGGCCCCTGCCAATCCGCGCAGCGTCTTGCCATCGTCGGTGTTGAGCAGTCGGGCCTGGCCGTCAGCGGCCACGGCGGCCAATTGAGCTGTGTTACCGACAAAGGCGATGGCGGTTACTTCGTGGTTGAAGCCGGCGATGGTGCGTAGCTGCTCGCCGCTTTGGACCTTCCAGACTTTGATCGTGTGATCAGCGCTGGAGGTAGCCAAGCGCTCCCCGCTATCGTGCCAGGCGATAGACATGACATGGTGCGTGTGCCCTTCAAAGCTGCGTAGGGCTGCTCCCGACTCCACGTCCCACAAGCGGCATAATTTGTCCGCTCCGCCGCTGGCCAGCATGCTACCGTCGGGAGAAAAGCGAACGCTCAGGACCGTATCGCCGTGGACTTCGCCCAAGTCGCGGGTGATTTGACCACCGGCCACATCGACCAGCTTGATATCTCCAAAGCGGCTGGGCGGCCCACTGCCGACCGCCAGTGCGCGACCGTCTGGGCTGAAGTCGAGCGCGCAGATCCGGTCGCTGAATAGCTCCTCATCCGCCGAACCGATGGTGCGTTGGAGCTGCCATGTCAAGTTTAGATCCCAGCTCAACACGTGGCCATCGGCCGTCAGTCCCAGCAGTCGCTGATCGGCCGCTGAATGCAGGGAGATCAGCGGCGCAGTCGCACCGCTCAAGTTGGCTTGCGGCCTACCTGTCGCAGTTGCATACAGCCGCAGCGCATGGTCGCTGCCAGCGATGACTACCGCCGTTCCGTCGCGATTGAAGTCTCCCGCGATGGCTGCTGGAGGGACCACACTCCCTTGCAGTTCTTGCGTGCGCGTCTGCACCTCGCTCAAGGTTTTGCGCTCGGCTGCGGTCAGAGCTTCCAGTGAGCTGATGCGTTCAGCCGCGCGCTTGACCCCCTCAGCCGCAGTGGCCAGGTCTTGGTCGCGCTTGGCCAGCTCGGCCGCCGCAGCCGTTTGCTTGGTCTCCGCGTCTTTGATCGCCTTCTGCTTGGCTTCCAGCTCTTTAGTTAACTCGGCGACCCGCTTCTGCGCGGCGGCTTGCTTGGTCTCCGCGTCTTTGATCGTTTTCTGCTTGGCTTCCAGCTCTTTAGTTAACTCGGCGACCCGCTTCTGCGCAGCCGCTTGCTCGGTCTCTGCGTCTTTGGTCTCTGCGTCTTTGGTCTCTGCGTCTTTGGTCGCCTTCTGCTTGGTTTCCAGCTCTTTAGTCAACTCGACGACCCGCTTCTGCGCGGCGGCCAGCGCTTTCTCCGCTACGCTATGGTTAGTGCGCGCGGCGGCCAGCGCTTTCTCCGTTTCACTATGGCTGGTGCGCGCGGCAGCCACTGCGGTGTCCTGAGTGGCCAGCGCTGCGGCCCCTTCCTCGCGCGTCTCTTGCACCTTTTTGTGGGCTGCGATTTCGGCTTCGGAGGCTTTTTGCAGCTCCGGCAACTGGGCGACCAACTGATCTACGTATGCCTTCTGTCGCGTTGTATCGCGCTCGCTTTTGCGGAATTTGGCCGCCTGCGTGTAGTCATGATCGAGAGCTACCAGCAATTCTCCGCTGGCCATCTTCCGCAATTGCGCCGTGCCGTCACTGGCAATGGTCAATAGTGTTTCACCCCCGGGGCTCACTTGGATTTGTTGCAATTCGGATTCGCTGGGCCACTGCGACAGCACGGCTGCGTCATCCAGCGCCACGCGAACCAGCGTCTTGTCGCTCAGGCTTAGCAGCAGACTTGGCTCGGGCAATTCGACGGCCGCCAGCAAGTTGCCCGCTGCGGTCAGCGGCAGTGCGCGGAACTGGACTAGATTCTCGGCCTCGGGGACGGCTTCCGTTAACGGCTTTTTCGATGCCAGCACAATTTCGAATAGACCGCCGGAGTCGCCTAGCGCAAAGGCACGCTTGCCCACACTGACAATCCGCTTCAGGATTGGAGCGGGTCCATCCCCTTTGAGCGCGGTCGAGTGGTTGGTGTCGGCCTGTGTGATAACCAGCCCGCCCTGAGAGTCGGCCGAAAGCAGCGTCTGGGCGGACAGCCAATGCAGAGCCCGGATGGGCTGGGCATGCAGGCTTTCAAGGCGCTGCGATTGTGCGTTGCTCACATTGACAAGCTCGATACCGGTCTCTTGCGAGACGATCGCCAGTCGCTCCTGGGATGGCGAAATAGCGGCTAGGCGGCTGTCGGTTGCCAGCCCATCTAGGACAGGTCGCGCGGCGGTCTGTCGCTGCCAGAGCTTGACCGTGCGAAATCCGCCCGTGGCTAGCAGTTGACTATCGGGGCTAAACGCTACTGACTGGACTAGGTCGTAATGCGTGGCGGCCAGCGGCGTACCATCGGGTAGCTGTAAGTTGCCATCGATCAGATCCTGCGGCACCGAATTGGAATCGCTGCCGACCGGACGAGCCAGTTGCACTGTGTTGCCATGTCCGATCGCCAGCACCAGTCCATCGCGCGAACTATCCAGCGCATAGATTGGCGATAGCGATTCGGGTATCGCCTGCCACGCCATGCTTTGATGTGTCCCGGCCTCCGAGTCGAGCGCCCCGCCGATGATCCACTTGGTCAGCACCGCCACTTCTTCTGGCGTCAAGGCTTTGGCACCCACCGTGTTGTCCTCGGGGGGCATCGGATCATCCGCATCGACCACACGGCTGTGCAGATAGCTCTCCTCGACGTCTTGCGGAACGATGGCAGGCCCGCTGTCCCCCCCTAGCATCATGCTCGCGTACGATTCTAGATTCAGGCCTCCTTCCGCTTTCTTGGTGTTATGGCAGGCAATGCAATGGCGAGTCAGCACGGGAGCAATGTCTCGCGCGAAATCGACTTGCGAATCGCTGGCCTTTGCCCGGGCTGGTGGGGCTGGCGGTGCCTCATCCGCCAGCAGCCGAGCGGTCGTCAGTAGCGGAGCGCTGATGAGCGAAATGCTCAGGGCAAGTCCAAGCAGCGGTGGTGACAGGAAACTGAAAGTGGGTCGGATGACAATCATCGATAAATCTCGTTGGCGTTTTGAAGGTGTTATATTTTGGACCCCTGTGAGCTTGTCTCACAGGTGAACGAGTTTTGAATATAGCTTGAGGCCCTCACCAATGCCCCCACTTTTCCAGCCGCTCGCTACCAGCGGTGGCGAGCGGCTGGAAAATTGGTCAGGCAAGTGTGTTTTCGTCGTGCTCTATTGCTAAAACTTGGCTCACGCCAGACAAGCTGGCATGGGGCCGACGCAAAATCGAGATGCGTGGTAAAACGAGGGGTAAGTGCCAGGCTGCGGATTTTGGTTCGCAAGCTGGAAGCTTACGCCACTTAGTTGCGGGCTGGCCGCTCGGGTCACGTGTTTGGGTAGGTGTCGATTTAACGGTGGGTGGGGTTGCGTCTCCGTGTCTCTAGTGTGATCCATGGTTCCCTAGTATGGTAGACCCTCCAAGAAGCGTTTCACGCAGGCACCGAGAAAAGTTGGCAACGACAATATGTTCGGAAAATTCTGGGGATTCTGCCCTCCCCGCCGCTCACGTTCCTCGGCATAATTCAGCATCCCCAAGTAACGGATGGCTGGGGTATCAAAATTCTTTCCCTCTGTGACCCCCATGTTACTCCCTTCGGTTCAGCTTCGTCGCAATATGGTTACTAGCACTTCGGACGCGGCGGCGTACGGGGTCATGGTGGGCGTCGGCGAGACGTTTTTACCTGCCTTTGCGTTAGCCGTGGGGTTGGGAGAGGTCACCGCAGGGATTGTCGGTAGCGTACCGCTGATGGCCGGCGGGTTGCTGCAGTTGGTTTCGCTGTGGGCGCTTTCGCGAGGGTTTTCGCAAAAGTGGTGGGTGGTGTTGGCGGCGGGACTCCAATCGATGGCCTTCATTCCATTGATCTGGGTGGCCTATCTAGGGTCCGTCAGCGGCCCGATGCTGCTGGTCATCGCTTCATTCTACTGGGCCGCCGGTTTGGCATCAGGCCCCGCCTGGAATGGCTGGATCGAGCGCGTCATCCCTAAACAGATGCGAGCCAATTATTTCGCCAAGCGCACGCGCGCTACCCAGTTGGCCACGATGTTGGGGTTCGTGGCAGGGGGGTTATTGCTGCAATTCGGTCGCCAGGGCGGGTGGGTGCTGCTGGCCTTCGCAGGCTTGTTTGCCATCGCTTTCGTCTCGCGGATCATCTCCGCCGTAATGCTCGCGCTACATCGTTTGCCAGCGGTTGTTGGGCGGTCGCCGGCAGTCGTGCAGCCAAGTCCGGTGCAGCAGTCCACAAATCCACAAACCGCAGCGTCGCAAGCGGTAATTCGTGCGTATGCCGGTAAGCATTTGTTGATCTATTTGGTGTTGGTACAAGGTGCGGTGCAGATTTCGGGACCGTTTTTCACCCCTTACATGCTCAAGCAGCTAAATCTATCGTACGTGGCCTTTACGGCACTCGTGGCGATAGCCTTTGTCGCCAAAGTGGTCGCATTGCCCGCGTGGGGACAGCTTGCGCGGCGGCGCGGCGCAGGCTGGCTATTGACCGTCGGTGGGACCGCCATCGTGCCGCTGTCAGCGTTATGGATCATATCGCAGAATTTCTACTGGCTGCTTT